>CAMBYS010000094.1 GCA_945872165.1 uncultured Clostridia bacterium
GCATTCACGGTGGATGAAATGACAGAATCCGGCATCAAAAGCCATTATTTTCATGAGCGAAAGGATGCCCTGGCTTTTCTGGAACGCATGGATGGCCGGTTTACGCTGCGGGAAACCACGCTGGAGGATGTTTTTGTGGAACGCTGCGGCGGACATCTGATGGTGCGTTAGGAGGCGAACATGGGAATACTTACCATACTATGGGAAAAATGGGTGGAATTCCGACGGGATTTTTATAAAATTACCCTCGCTGCCATGATCGCTCCGCTGATGTACTTGGTGGTGTTTGGACTTGGCATTCAGACCAGCTCTCACGGCGAACCATATCTGAATTTTCTGATTCCGGGTGTGGTTGCCCTGACGACCATGAATGGCAGCTTCAATGCCATTGCCCAGAATCTGAATGTCCAGCGTCTGTATGAAAAGGCCTTTGACCAGATCATGATCTCCCCTACGCCATTATGGCAGTTTATTCTGGGACAGATTATTGGCGGCAGCCTGCGGGGGTTGTATGCCGGCGGTATCATCCTGCTGCTGGTTATGCCCATCAGCACCGGACTGGTGTTTAATGCCATGTCCATTTTTGTCATGTTTTTAAACGGTGCGGTATTTTCCGCTGTGGGAGTTGTGTTGTCCTTTCTGGCCAAAAATCATGCGGATGTCCCCCGGTTTTCCAATTATATCATCATGCCTATGGCATACCTGTGCAATACCTTCTTTTCGATTGACCGTATGCCCACAGGTCTGCGTGAAGTGATATCTGCACTGCCCCTTTCCCAGGCCAGCAGTCTTTTGAGAAGCATTGCCAGCGGACAGGGCTGGTCTGCTTCCGGCATTGTGATTCTGCTGGTTTATCTGGCAGTGCTGACCGGCATTTCTCTCAGCTTTATTTATAAAAAGCAAAACATGTAACAGCAGGAGGTAACAACGATGAAACAATGGATACAACGGTGTGCCCTTCTGCTGGCTGTGATGCTGGGCATGCTGTCCGGTTCTGCTGTCGCTGCTGACCGCACCGTGGGACAATACGGCATGCTGCCGGTTTATGGCTTAGATATCCAGGACGGCGCCTATTCCGTCACCATGGAAACCGATTGTGAACTGCTGCAGGATACCCTTGCGGATATCACTGTGGCAGACGGCAGCATTACTGCCAAGCTGCTGCCTGCATCTTCCCGGGTCTCTGCTATTTCTACAGCAGAAACAGATCAGGAAAGCCATGCCATCCAGCCGGATCAGGACGGGGTCTTTACCCTATCGGTAAAGGCAATGGATACCGCCATTTCCCTGTCGGTCTATGATGAACAGGAACAGGCATGGCAGCATAGCTCTGTGCTGTTCCGTGCAGACAGCCTGCCAGCAGATGTCCTGCTGGTGGAGCTTCCGGACTATGACCTGATTGAACAGGCCATCGACCAGTATCAGGGAAACACCTCTCAAGCCCAGGAAAACATGGCTCCGGTAGAAGCTGTGTCTGTGGATTTGCCGGATGGAGAATATTCCGTTTCCGCAGAACTGACCGGCGGCAGCGGCAAGGCCTATGTTTCCACACCCACGCTGATGACAGTAAAAGACGGCAAAGCCTATGCCCGTCTGGAATGGAGCAGCTCCAATTATGATTACATGATTGTCGGAACGGAAACCTATTACAATCTCGCTGAGGAAGGCAGAAATTCCGTCTTTGAAATCCCCATCGGATGCTGGGATACCAAAATGTCAGTGATTGCAGATACCACTGCCATGGGAACCCCTCATGAAGTCCAGTATGACATCACGTTTTATGAATCTTCCATCGGTGACAAAGGACAGTTACCCCAGGAAGGTGCCAAACGTGTGGTTTTTGTGGCATTGATTATCATTGTTGCCGGCGGCATTTTGAATCACTTTGTAAAAAAGAAACGCAGAGTATAACTGCAAAAACAGCCTGTGCGATTCCTTACGGATGCACAGGCTGTAGTTTTTTATGCGGATATCGATATGTTACCGATATGCTTTCTCAAAAATTGCCGCACAGGCTTCATCCGACAGCGGCACACGGTCTGCCTTGAACAGGCCTCCCATGGTTGCACGTGCATTCTGTGCCAATACAGCAGCTTCTTCCTTCTGCATGCCGTAATCAGACATTTTCAGTCCATCTACACCGCATGCCTGCTGCAGCTCCGTCAGAGCTGTAATGAAGTCCATTGGCTCTGCTGCATCCTTCTTGCCCAGTGCCTGTGCCATACGGATAAAGCGGTCATCACAGGCATGCTGTTCAATGAAATAGGTATAGTATGGAATGGAAATCAGGATCAGACCCGCACCATGGGGCAGATTCTGATGATACGCACTCATGGCATGCTCCATGGCATGCTCACTGGTGAGCGAACACATGGTCATAACCACACCGGACAGGGTATTGGCAAAGGCAATATGCTCTCTTGCCTCCAGATCTGAGCCGTCTGCCACGGCACGTGCCAGATAACTGCCAACATTCTCAATGGCTGTCAGTGCATACATGTCACTCATCAGGTTTGCGGAATTGGAAATATATGCTTCAACGCTGTGGAACAGTGCATCAAAGCCCTGATATGCGGTAAACTTCGGCGGAACAGAGGTCATCAGCTCCGGATCCACAATGGCAGTTCTGGGAAACAGCCGGGGATCACCGCCCAGACCGATTTTCTCATTGGTTTCTTCATTGGAAATGACGCTGAATGCATCCACTTCACTGCCGGTTCCCGCAGTTGTGGTAATGGCAATGACCGGAAGGGGATTTTTGCCAATTCGCTGGCATTTTCCGGTTCCGCCATAAACATAATCCCACAGATCACCCTCATTGGTTGCCATGATGGCAATTGCCTTGGAGGCGTCAATTACGCTGCCGCCGCCCAGTGCAACGATAAAATCACAGCCTTGTTCTCTGGCAAATACACCGCCCTCCATGATGGTGGATTTCAACGGATTTGCCATGATTTTGTCAAATACCACAGCTTCCGCACCAGCCTGCTCCAATGCCTGCAAAGTTCGGTCAAGATATCCATTGGCTCTGGTGGATTTGCCGTTGGAAATAACAACCAGCGCCTTTTTGCCCGGCATCTTCTGACGGGACAGCTTATTCAGGCTTCCTGTACCAAAAATAATTCTGGTGGGAACGTACATACGAAAACTCATAGTCTCTCCTCCTGTATCTGATCTGTTTCCTTATCTGTATGTTCATTATACTACAGGAATCCAACAGGAAGTCAATGGCTTACGGTAAAAATGTATCCGAAACCGCAAAATATCACAGGACAGCCCTCCGTATCCAGACGGAAAACAGCTGTCCTGCGGGTTTCTTTTTTTATCCGAGAAGTGCTTTCAAATCCGCCTCCGGTGTGGTAATCGGCGCAATATGGAACTGTTTAACCAGATATTCCAGCACATTGGGAGACAGGAATGCCGGAAGCGTAGGCCCCAGCCGGATATTCTGAATGCCAAGATGCAGCAGCGTCAGCAGGATGCAAGCTGCCTTCTGCTCATACCATGACAGTACCATAGACAATGGCAGTTCATTCACATCGCAATCAAAGGCCTGTGCCAATGCTGCGGCTACCTTGATGGCACTGTATGCGTCATTGCACTGTCCCATATCCATTAACCGCGGCAGTCCGCCTATGGTTCCTAAATCCAGGTCATTGAACCGGTACTTTCCGCAGGCCAAGGTGAGAATCACGGTATCCTTCGGTGCCTGTCTGACAAATTCAGTATAATAATTGCGTCCCGGCCGTGCACCATCACAGCCTGCCACAAGGAAGAAATGCCGGATTGCGCCGGTTTTTATGGCTTCTGTCACCTGCTCCGCAACTCCCAGCACTGTTCCATGTCCAAAGCCGGTGGTTACCTGTGTCCCCCCATTGATGCCGGTCATCACGGTATCCTGTCCATACCCTCCGAGCTCCAGTGCCTTTTCAATCACCGGTGTAAAATCTTTGTCCTCGCCGATGTGCACCAGCTCCGGATATCCTACCAGCGCTGTGGTAAAGACCCGGTCTGCATAGCTGTCCTTCGGCGGCATCAGGCAGTTGGTGGTAAACAGGATTGGTGCCGGCAGATCGGCAAATTCTTTCTGCTGGTTCTGCCATGCTGTGCCGAAATTCCCCTTGAGGTGCGGATAGCGCTTTAATTCCGGGTACGCATGTGCCGGCAGCATCTCACCATGGGTATAGATGTTGATGCCCTTGCCTGCTGTCTGCTCCAGCAGCAGCTTTAAATCGTAGAGATCATGTCCGGTAATGACGATAAATGGTCCTTTTTCCACCGTCAGCGGAACTGTTGTGGGCACCGGCGTGCCAAAGGTTTCGGTATTTGCCTGATCCAGCAGTGCCATACAAGTCAGATTCACTCTGCCAAGCTCCATGCAAAGCTCTATATACCGTTCCATCTCCCAGTCCTCTTTCAGGGCAAACAAACCCTTTTGGAAAAAAGCATGAATTTCTTCATCAGTATAACCCAGCACCATGGCATGATAGGCATAAGCTGCCATGCCCCGCATGCCGAACAGCAGCAAGGATTTTACCGAACGGATATCCTCTGCCGCACCCCACATGCGTTCCATATCATAATCATCAGTATTGCCGCAGCGTGCCTGACAAAAGGTGCATCCCGGTGCAACCGCTGCCTTATCCCCATGCACGCGATCCAACAGCTGCTGCAAAGCTGCATCATCAAAATTTACATTGGTCAATGTGGCAAACAATCCCTCGATGATCAGCCGATCTGTTTGTTCCGTCTTTGGATTGTTGGAACAGGCATGGACCAGTCCAATCAGTGCACCTGTCAGCTCATCCTGTAATTTTGCCGTTTGGGCAGTTTTACCGCATACACCAGCTGCACCGGTACAGCCGGAGCAGCCTGCGGTCTGTTCACATTGAAAACAAAACATGTTATGTTTCATGATATTCTCTCCTGTATCTGTCAGCTTCCTCTGAAGCTGTTATTGGTATATGCGCAGTATATCGAAAAAACGCCGGAATGTATGTTGGAAATACAACCAAATCAAAAAAATCCTGTTTCTGCCGCGGTTCTATGTTGTCAGAAAATCAAATATATGGTATGATTACGCCAGTCTTTTACAAAAAAAGAAAGGATTCAATTTATTATGAGTGAGAAGAATTATTCCATTGTTCTCGGCGCATACAAGGGTATGAAGCGTCCGTCTGTCACCATTACGGTTGCAGAGGAAGAAATTCAGGCTGCCCTGCTCCAGGAACAGCAGAAATGTGCACGGCTGGAAACCGTAGAAGGTCCGGCGGCACTTGGTCACACCGTTGTCATTGATTTTGCCGGTTTCCTCGGTGAGGAGCAGTTTGAAGGCGGTACATCGGAAAACTATCCTCTGGAATTAGGCTCCGGTTCCTTTATTCCGGGCTTTGAAGAACAGCTGGTTGGTGCTTCCGCAGGAGATTCCGTGGATGTCAATGTCACCTTCCCCCAGAATTACCATGCAGAAAATCTGGCAGGCAAACCGGTTGTATTCAAGTGCAAGGTGCATCAGGTACAAGAAAAGAAGCTGCCGGAGCTGAATGACCTGTTTGCCAAGCGGTACCATGCACCGAATATGGATACCCTCCGTGAAAACATCCGTCAGTCCATGACCCAGCAGAAGCAGCAGCAGGCAAATGCCCAGGCACAGCAGGCTATTCTGGATCAGGTTGTAGCAAACGCACAGATCGAGCTGACTGACGCATTTACAGAAGCCTTTGTCAATCAGCTGTTTGCTTCCTTTACCCAGAATCTGATGGCACAGAATATCCCACTGGAGCAGTTCCTCCAGTATCAGGGCATTTCTGAGGATGACCTGAAGTCCCAGATGCAGCCGCAGGCTGAAGCTGCTGCCAAGGCCAGTGCAGCACTGGAAACCATTGCAGAGCTGGAAGGTCTGTCTGTTACTGAGGAAGAAATCGACGCAGATATCCGCCGCATGGCGAATATGTATGGTATGCCTTATGAAGATCTGGCAAAGGATCTGACGCCGGACAAGCGTGAGATGATCCAAAACGGTATGCTGATGACCAAGACTCTGGCATTTTTGATGGATGCTTCTGTCGAGGAGTAAAGCTGTACTCCTCTTATCACAGGAACAACAAAGCGGGCGCCATGGCGTCCGCTTTTGTCATCTTCTGTCGAAATTTCAGTGAATGGCATGGAATCTGGTCAGACTATTGACTCATTCACTTGAACAAAAATATTTTTTTGTATAATTCATTTTATTCTTTATTGGTTAAATTTTCCTCCGTTTAAAATGCGCTTCTGTTTGGTATAACTGCCACAGACAGAACAAAGCGGACGCCTGAAAACGTCCGCCTGTCTCCATTCTGTTTTATTGCTTTCCGCCAAACGCCGCACCAATGGCCTGGGCAATATTATCCGTCTGAATGACACGGAAGCCCTCTGGAATATGCATGCGTCCGATGTCCTGTTTTGGCATAATACAGGTAGTGAAGCCCAGACGGATCGCTTCATGAATCCGCTGTCCCACCGCAGTCACTGCCCGCAGTTCACCGGTCAGACCCACTTCACCGAAGGCCATCACACCCTCCGGCAATGCCTGGTCACGGTAGCTGGACGCAATTGCCAGTGCAACCGGCAGATCAATCGCCGGTTCATCCAGCCGCATGCCGCCGATGACATTGATATACGCATCACTGGAGGACAAATACAGTCCTACCCGTTTTTCCAAAATCGCCAGCAGCAATACCATCCGGTTGTAATCCACACCGGCTGACATACGGCGTGGTGTGCCATAGGCAGTCTTGGTCACCAGTGCCTGAATTTCCGCCAGAATCGGCCGGCTTCCCTCCATGGTACATGCAATGCAGTTGCCGGAAGCATCCAGCGGGTGTCCGGACAGCATGGCAGCAGACGGATTGGGAACTTCCACCAGACCGCAGTCACTCATTTCAAACACACCAATTTCATTTGTGGAGCCAAAACGGTTTTTCGCCGCCCGTAGGCAGCGGAAAGATATCTGTTTTTCGCCTTCAAAATACAGCACACAGTCAACCATATGCTCCAGAATCTTTGGGCCTGCCAGTGTACCTTCCTTGTTTACATGTCCTACAATAAAAATGGTCACATTATGCCGCTTTGCGTACTGCATCAGCGTCATGGCACATTCCTTGATCTGTGTGGTATTGCCTGGCGCACTGCTCAAATCCGATTTATATACCGTCTGAATAGAGTCCACGATCAGTACATCCGGGCGAAGCAGCTCGGTTTCTTCAATGATCTCCTCCAAATCAGTTTCCGCCAGCACAAACAGCTCCGGGGAAGAAATATGCAAACGATCCGCACGCAGGCGAATCTGCCGTAGGGATTCCTCACCGGATACGTATAATACCTTTGCCTGCCGGCACATTTCCTGACACATCTGCAGCAGCAGTGTGGACTTGCCGATACCCGGTTCACCGCCTACCAGAACAAAGCTGCCATGCACTGCACCGCCGCCCAGTACCCGGTCCAGCTCGGAAATACCTGTGTGAAACCGTAATTCTGCTTCTGTTTCAATGCTGGCAATAACCTGGGGGTTATTCCGGGTACGCCGTCCGCTTTTGGGCAGTGTCCCCCGGGGTGCTGCGGTCTTTGCTTCTTTAAATTCATCCATGGTATTCCATGCGCCGCAGGAGGGGCACTTCCCATACCATTTGGGACTTTCATATCCGCATTCGGAACATAAAAATGTGGTTTTCTGTTTCATAGGCATCCTTTCAGTTTGTATAATCTGCAGAAGGAAATATTCCTCTCAATCCTTCCGAACTGTGTACCACGGCAATCCGGGGCACAAGCCGTTGGGTATAGGCGTAGAAATATTGTTTTGCCGAATCAGACTGCATGTCCAGCTGCTCTATCAGCTT
>CAMBYS010000095.1 GCA_945872165.1 uncultured Clostridia bacterium
TAAAAAATAACTTATAGTATAATTTTAATTTAACTATACTATAAGAATGGTGTCAAGATTGTGCATCCAAAGCCTCCTTCTTGGAGGGAGGTGGCATTTGCGTTAGCAAATGACGGAGGGAGTTAAAACGTAACGACAACGTATCAACCGAAACTTTTGTGTGAACCGGAAGATAGATGGAACTCCCTCAGTCACGGCAGAGCCGTGACAGCTCCCTCCTCTGAGGGGAGCCTGTGTATCCCATCCCCGAAAGGAGTCTGTTATGGCAATATCTATTGAAGAAAAAAATGAAATCATCTGTGCCATGAATGCATCTTTGCCGGAGGAACAGATTCCTTATCTGGATGACCCGGAGGGCATGGAGCTGTATCAGGAACTGATGGCAGCCCGTGAAATGGGTGTCGCTGCATTCAAGCTGCTGGAGGAGGAAGAAGATCCGGACGAAGGCAGAGAATGGGAGCATCAGGCCATTGTATTCGGTCAGGCAGAATAATTTCTGTATAATAGTTTTATAATTATACATATTGTAATAGGAGAAACCCATGCGTCACACCGATAAGCTATGGAGCGGCTATGCCCTCATACAGGATGACAGCTTTTTTAAGCTGGGGCAGGACAGCATGCTGCTGTCTGATTTTGCCGTACCGCCTGCCCGGGCGAAAATTATGGATCTGGGCTGCGGCAATGGCGCATTGGGGGTACTGTTATGTGCCCGGCATCCTCATGTCACCGTGACCGGTTTGGAAATTCAGCCGGAGGTGGCAGCATTGGCACAGGAAAATGTGGAGCTGAACCGCCTGCAGGAACGGATGACGGTGATGCAGGGGGATTTGAAGCAGTATAAAAGCCTGTTTCCCACCGGTTCCTTTGATTATGTGATTTGTAATCCGCCCTATTTTGCCCAAAACAGCGGCTTTGGCGCCAAAGGACAGAACCGGCTGCATGCCCGGCAGGATATCGGCTGCACTGCGGCGGATGCAGTCAAAGCTGCCGCATATCTGGTGAAATTCGGCGGACGGGCTGCCTTTGTCTATCGTCCGGAACGGGTATGTGAATTGATCGCAGATATGAAACAATGCCAGCTGGAGCCCAAACGAATGCGGTTTGTGCATCAGCATGCGGCGGCGGTACCTTCTGCTGTGATGATTGAAGCACGAAGGGGCAGTGCGCCGGGCGTACAGGTGTTGTCCCCATTGCTGGTATGCCATCCGGATGGGACACAGACCGAAGAATACCGCAGGATTTACCATAAGGAGGAATTTTAACCATGCCTTCCGGTACATTATATCTGGTTGGAACACCCATAGGAAATCTGGAGGATTTGACCTATCGGGCAGTTCGTGTGCTGAAAGAGGTTGATTTTGTTGCGGCAGAAGATACCCGGGTCAGTGGAAAATTATTGCATTATCTGGAGATCAGCAAACCGCTGGTCAGCTATCATGAGCACAACCGAAAACAGCGTGGACCGGAGCTGGTACAGCGGCTGCTGCAGGGAGAAACCTGTGCACTGGTAACCGATGCAGGTATGCCTGCCATCAGCGACCCGGGTGAGGATCTGGCAAATTTATGCCATGAAGCTGGAATCCCGGTGGTTCCGGTTCCGGGTGCCTGTGCAGCAGTGAGTGCCTTGGCACAAAGCGGTCTGCCTTCCGGCAAATGGTGTTTTGAGGGCTTTTTGCCCACTGCCGGCAAGCAGCGCAGAGAACGGCTTGCGGTATTGAAGCAGGAAACCCGTACCTGTATTGTATATGAAGCACCGCACCGGCTGAAAGCCACCATGCAGGAGCTGGCGGAGCAGCTGGGAGACCGGCGGGTGAGCATTTCACGGGAAATCACCAAGCTGCATGAAGAATGCCTGCGCATGACTTTGCCGGAAGCCGCAGCATATTACGAGGAGCACGAACCCAGAGGCGAATTTGTGCTGGTCATTGAAGGCGCAAGTGAAAACCCGGAGCAGACAGCAGCCAACCAGATGGAGCAGGCCATTGCCCTGACAGAGGAGCTGACAGCAGCCGGGCTGACTCTGCGGGATGCCGTCAAGCAGGCAGCCAAGCAGACCGGAGCACGCAAGAACCAGCTGTATCAGATCATGCTGGCCCGGGAAAAAGGCGAATAAATAGCAGAAAAGCACCCAAGAGGGTGCTTTTTTGTCGAGATATGGTATAATCATTGTGTTGTCACCCCCATTCCGACAACGGAAGGAGGTGTTTTGCATGGAGCAGCAGAACGTTATGTCGTTCCTGATTGCTGTTACGGCAAATGTGATTTCATATCTCATCTGCAAGTGGTTAGACAGCAACGGCAGTGACAACTAACCCAAAAGAGGAACGCCCGGAGCCGACACCTCCGGGCGTTCTTGTGTTTTGCATGGCAAAACGTTATGTCGTTTGTACCTGAGTACAGTATATCATATGCAATGTATAAAATCAATATGCAAAACAGGTGAAAATTAAATACAAAAAGTATAATTAAAAATAAATTATACTATTAAATGGGCAGTAGAAAAGCCGGACGTTGGGGGCATCCGGCTTTTCCTGTACAAAACTTAAAGGGGGGTAAAAAGAGAGATAAAAGAAAAAAATCTTTTATGCAGTCATTTCTGACTACGGTAATAGTATAAACGATTTCCGTGTATTTTTTGTGAACGATTATTGAAAAAATTACATTCCTCTCAATTTTTTTTTGACTCATCCTGGGCGACAGCTTTGGGTGTGACAATATAGCTGGCAGTTGCGGTGCATACCAGCTTATCCGGCTGATCCTCCATCCATGCACGGGCAGTGGTATGGTAAATCTTATGTCCCTGAAAGGTAATATCAGACTGGACAATCAGAGAGCCGCCAATGCGTCCGGGACGCAGGAAATTTACCGTCATGGATGCAGTAGGGCACAGGTGGAAATCCGCATTGTAATATACCAGCAGACCCATGCCCATATCCACCATGGCGCTGATGACACCGCCATGCAGCCAGCCCATAGGATTGCGCATTTCCGGCTTCAGGCGGTAACGAACCGTACAGGATTTGCCGTCATCGCTGCAGGACAGAAATTCCGGCGGGATACGGTGATTGACAGAGCCGGGCTGGGCAGAGGACCGGCGGTTGATGGCAACGCGCAGGCGCTGCTCATGGTACATTTGCTCGTTCATTCTATATCATCCTTTAAATTCTAAAACTACAGCATAGTGTAGCATGAGTTGAAAATGCTGTCAAACCGGCATATTATGGCTTTTTTTCGCGGTTGTTTGTGCTGTATCATGCCATATTTGCGGGAATTTTGCCTGATTTGTGCGGAAAAAACGGGAAAACAGGAGACAAAATAGAAAAATGTCAGCATATCCTTCCGGTTTTGTTTATCCTTCGTATCAGACCCTCTTTTTATACCGATTGATTGGACGGCAGAATAGAAAAACCCCCTCCCAGCCGGGAGAGGGGGTTTTTCATGCAGCAATCAGCCGGCAGAACCGACAGCAGCCTCTGCTCCGGAGCCGGAGCCGGAGCCCTGTTCTACATATGCTTCCGCATCAAAGCCCAGATAGGTATTGACATTGTATGCGGTAATCTTGTCATATTCTTCTGTGGTTTCCACTTCCATGGCTTCCATGATTTCATCCATCTTATCCTGTACCATCTGCTGACCAATAGCAGTCTTGATGGTGGATTCATCCCCTTCGCCGGAGTTGTTCAGGTATGCAGCGGTATCGGTCAGCGCCTTTTCGTCCAGATCCAGCTTTTCAATGATGAACCAGCCATAGCCCTTATAATATACCAGCTCTTCATTGATGGCACCCGGTTCCATGGCAACGACAGCCTGATAGTATTCATCTACCATATCACCTTCGGTGAAGTAATAACCGGTATCCGGCTGAGCGGTATCGGTGTTGTTTTCTTTCCACAGGTCATCAAAGCTGTCCGGATCAGCCTTTGCCTTGTCCAGAATCTCCTGTGCCTTCTTCTGTGCCGCAGTCAGTGCGTCACCTTCCAGCGCATTGCCTTCCTCATCGGTATCCTTGATGAGGATGGACTTGGCATGCAGATAGGTGTTGTTAAACCGATCCTTGATGGTACCTTCTTCATAATACTTTTCAATGATATCATCCATCAGCTGCATGGTTTCATTGTTTTTATCATACAGCTCCTCGGTATAACCATAGCTGTTCAGATAGGTTTCAAAGGGATCTTCATCGCCCTTGACGGTATACTTGAGCCAGCGGGTAAAGCTGCCGGTCTTGGAGCCCAGTGCTTCCCGGTTGCTGTTTTTGTTTTCCTCCAGCTTTTCCTTGGAAGACTTGCTCAGGGAAACACCTTCCTCCTTTGCCAGCTTTTCAATGGCACGGTACTGCTTGACCTGATTCAGGCAGCCTTCCTTGATGCTGGAAAAGATCTGCTCATCTGCCATGCTGCTCATGTCCATACCGAAGGAATTTTCATAATACATCATATTATACACAATGTATGCTGCCAGCTCGCTGGAGTGAATGTCTTCACCGTCAATGGTTGCTACCACCGGAGTATTGTCTGTTTTGGAGCATCCGGTTACGGAAACCAGCATGCCTACACAGAGCAATCCAGCCAGCAGCATGGAAATAAATCGCTTCATATTTGATTCTCCTGTTCTTTTTTTAAAATCCCAATTCACCGCCATTCGGATGGTGCAGTATCATCCACCGGTGCATTTTTGACTTACCTGTCCATTATAACACCATTATACCATGGGCACAATTGCAAAACGGTAAATTTTATGTGTATAAACTGTGTATCGCCCGGTCAACGGGTCCAAATGCCATTGCTTCGGCGGTATTCACGGGGGGATATACCGGTTTTTTTGATGAACAGATTGCTCAGGCTGCCGCCGCTTTCATATCCCACCTCATAGGCAATATCCGTTACAGACAGGGTGGTTTGCAGCAGCAGCATTTTTGCCTTTTCCAGCCGGGTATTGATGACATATTCCATGGGAGAAAAGCCGGTATGCCGTTTAAATTCATGGGAATAATGGCAGGGGCTCAGATGGGCCTGCTGTGCCAGCTCTCCCAGGGAAATGGATTCCCCCACATGGGCACGGATATATTCCATCGTCTGATGGATGGGGTCCCGGTCACGGGCGGGATTGCCTGCCGGCAGGGACAGCCAGGTGAGCAGCTGGTAAATGCGCAGGGAATCTGCCGCTTCATTGCCCAGACCATGTTTTTGATACTCCTGCACCATATCATACAGCTGCTGGCCCACCAGCACATTTTCCTCCCGGCGCAGGATAGGGGAAGAGGCAGAGATGGCACGGGTCAGGGCATGGGCATTGCAGCCGTCAAAATGCAGGTATAAAAATTCCGCTGCCGGATTGGCGGCATAGCTGTGAGGACGGTCACAGTCCAGCAGGATTACATCCCCTTTTTCCACATGGTATTGTACCCCATCATATTCCAGCAGCATATTTCCTTTGCGCAGGAACAGCAGCAGGGGATTGGCATAATTCTCACGACTGACACGATATGACCGGTCACAGTCATAGTGTCCGCATAACACCGGATAAAAATACAGCTCTTTTGCCCTGGCTGTGGCGGTCAGCGGCACACAGATGGAGTGGGGCAGAATACCCGGACCTAGCTCATACATGGACCATCTTCCTTTCCGCAAAACTGATGATGTTTTCCATTATATCCGCTATGTACGTTTTGTCAAGGGTGTTCTATAATACAGACAATGAATCGGAAAGCAAAACAGAACAAACCGCAGAATAACATGAAATTCTGCCACATTTCCCTGATTTATCTGGATGCTTTTGATTCAAAGCGGCGTTATGATTCTGTCCGGAAAGAATGACCATGCCGCAGAACGTAAGTAAAACAAGTTGTAACACAAGAGAATTGAAAGTTCATAAAAAACCGAAAAAAAGATGTTGTTGTATGAAGAAAGGATAGACTGACCATGTATATTGGAGAGAAACTGATTGACAGAGCACCGTTCCGCTGGGGTATTGTAGGAGGCGGCAAGACCTCCCAGGTAGGTTATAAGCATCGTCTGGGCGCTATGCGGGACAATACTTCCTTTGTGCTGACGGCTGCTGCATTCGATGTGGATGCAGAACGCTGCAAGGAGCTTGGCCGTAATCTGTGCATGGATGAGGAGCGCTGCTATGCAGATTATAAGACCATGTTTGCAGAAGAAGCAAAGCGTGCCGACGGCATTGAAGCTGTTGACGTGGCAACCCCGAATTTTCTGCATTATGAAGTGACCAAGGCAGCGCTGGAAGCCGGTCTGCATGTCATCTGTGAAAAGCCGCTGTTCTTTGAAGCGGAGCAGGGAGAAGAAATCAAAAAGCTGGCAGAGGAAAAGGGCAAGCTGGTCTGTGTTACCTATGGCTTCTCCGGCTTTGAGATGCTGCAGCAGATGCGTTCCATGGTAACCTCCGGCATGCTGGGCAAAATCAATATGATTGACCTGCGGTATGCCCATGGCTTTGGCTGTGACCCGGAGGGTGATGTCAAGAATGAAGGTCAGAAATGGCGTGTCGATCCCTCCAAGGTAGGACGTGCCTTTGTATTGGGTGACCTGTCCACCCATACCTATTATATGTCCCAGCTGATTTGCCCGGAGCAGAAGCTGAAGCAGGTCCTGTGTGACCGTCAGGCCTTTGTGGGTTCCCGTTATCCGCTGGAGGACAATGCCTATGTATTGATGCGCTATGAAGATGGTGCAGTGGGACGCATGTGGTGCTCCTGTGTCAATGCCGGTGACATGTCCTCCCAGCATATCCGTATTGTGGGCTCCAAGGCTTCCCTGGAATGGAATGATGCCCGTCCGGATGTGGTGCATTACCAGATTCAGGGCAAGCCGGAGCAGCTGCTGTACCGTGGATTGGATTATCTGGCACCGGAAGCACAGGAGGATGAACGCATTGGCGCACTGCATTATACCGGTCTGATCGACTCTTGGTCCAATCTGTACAAGCGTTTTGCCATTGCAATGGATGCCAAGGATCGGGGCGATGAAGAAACCCTGAAACAGCTGGTTTACCCGGATCTGGAGCATGGCATTGACGGCATCAAGTGGATCAATGCCTGTGCAGAATCCGCAGACAAAGGCGCTGTCTGGGTGGATGTCAACTGATTTTTGGTCCATTTTCCTTCATTTTTCCAAAACAGAACCCGTCAGTCTCAGGATTGACGGGTTTTCTTTGCGCTTTTTCTGGAAATGAAGCAATCCTATTGCATCCCGCGGCGGAAAAGAGTAAAATAAAATTTGGTTTGCAGGGGAACTACTACAATACCATGCATCCATAAAAATTTATTTCCTAGAATTTTAATAGGGTAGTTGAAATGTACACTAAATTGGTGTATATTAGAGGTGCAACAGCACACACAAGGGCAGGCAGCAGAGACTGCCGGGCCTGTTTGCATATATCTGTTATGTTAATCTGACGGGAGGATTCAAAATATGGAACGTATTGTTTATTCGGATAATGCGGCTACCACGCCGATTTCCAAGAATGTATACAATGCAATGCTGCCATATCTGACCAGTGGGTATGGCAATCCATCCAGCCTGTATACGCTGGGACGGGAAGAGAAAAAGGCAATGGATCAGGCACGTGAAGCGGTTGCCCACAGCCTGAACTGCGAGCCGAATGAAATCATCTTTACCTCCGGCGGTTCCGAGGCAGATAATCTGGCGATTAAGGGTCTGTTTTTCTCCGGCAAGCTGCCGAAGAACAAGCGGCATATCATCACCAGCACCATTGAGCATCATGCGGTGCTGTATACCTGTGAGTTTATGGAGCGCATTGGCTATGATGTCACCTATGTCAATGTGGATGAGCAGGGTCAT
>CAMBYS010000096.1 GCA_945872165.1 uncultured Clostridia bacterium
GAAGGGATTTTGCCGGACTTTGTCGTGCGCCAGATGCAAAATGGTCTGCGGCAGTTTGGCAGAAAAATTCGGGGCTTTGATGCGGCGGATGCGCTGCTCACCGGTCCGGAAACCCGGACCAGTTCTCCTGTGCGGATTACCCGTCTGGAAAACCGGCATAGCCGGAATATTGCCGGGCTGATTCCCTGTGGGGAAGGTGCCGGCTATGCAGGCGGCATTATGAGTGCAGCAGTAGATGGTATTGGCTGTGCACAGGAAATTTTGCGGACATTTCGTCCTCTTGAAGAAAGGAGAGGCTGATTTATGCAGCAGACAGCAACTGTAACCAAACTTCTGCCGGGCAACAAAGCGGAACTGACTGTGCATCGTCAGACTGCCTGCGGACATGACTGCTCCAATTGCGGCGGCTGCGGTGAAATTGTCACCAAGCCGATTATTGTGATTGCAGATAATTCCATTGGTGCGGATGTAGGGGATTCTGTGGTAATTACGGGAAGCTCCAAGCAGGTACTTGGCCTGGCTGCGGTGGTATATCTGGTACCCTTTGTGTTATTTTTTGCCCTGTATGCCGTAGCGGCTGTGGTATCCCTTCCGATTCCGGAGGCTTGGGCCTGCGGCGGATTTTTCCTTGGCATCCTTGCGGCAGTGGGTGTGAACAAACGCCAGAAGCATGCCAAACCAATTTATACTATTTCCAAACTGTAAATTTTCAGGGCTGGCACTTGTGTCAGCCTTGTATTCTTTGCGAAGATACAGTAAAATGTATCCTAGAGGTGAAGCAACAGAATGTTCGGTTTTGTCCGCCCGCTCCGCGGGGAACTCAAGGTACGTGAATGGGAACGCTTTCAAAGTGTATATTGCGGTCTGTGCCATACCATTCGGCAGCGTTATGGCATCCTGCAGACCACACTGCTCAGCTATGACTGTACCTATCTTGCCCTGGTGCTGGATGCACTGGAGGACAACGGCGGAACCGTCTGCAGGAAGCGGTGTATCATGCATCCGCTGCGCAGGAAAAGCTGTGCCTGTGAAAGTCCCGGACTAGTGCGTGCCGCCGCTGTGAGCGTGATTCTGCAGTGGCATAAACTGGGGGATACCATTGCAGATGAACGGGGATTCAAACGGGCAGCAGCCCGTTTGCTGCGGTTGTTTCTGAGCAGAGGATATGAAAGGGCAGCCAGAGAGCTGCCTGATTTTGACCGGCGTACCGGTCAGCTGCTGCAAGAGCTGAATGAACTGGAACGGCAGAAAACCCCTTCATTGGATCGCCCGGCAGATGCATTTGCCAACATTCTTCGGGCAGCTGTTGCGGATTTTGGCAGGGACAGCCGTATTTTAGAGGAAATGTTTTATCACACAGGCCGATGGATTTATCTGGTGGATGCCTGTGATGATATACAGGAGGATTTTGCGTCCGGCAGCTATAATCCGGTGATTTTACGCTGGCAGCTGAGACAGCCGGTATTGTTGCCGACGGTAAAGGACGCGATGAACCACACGCTGCTGCAGTCACTGGCAGCATCCTATCACGCATACATTTTATTGCAGCCCTATCGAGATGCGGGGATTATAGAGAATATATTGTGTCAGGGCCTGCCTGAAGTCACACGGCAGGTACTGGAAGGCACTTTTTCAAATGACGGAGGAAAAAACAGGCATGGATCCTTATAAAGTTCTCGGCGTTTCGCCGACCGATTCTGATGATACCATCAAGCGTGCATATCGTGATCTTGCACGCAAATATCATCCGGATAATTATATCAACAATCCGCTGGCAGATCTTGCAAAAGAAAAGATGCAGGAAATCAATGATGCTTATGATTCTATCATGAAGCAGCGTCAGGGCGGCGGATCATCCGGCGGAAATGCCGGTTATTCCCAGCAGGGCAGCGGCTATGGCGGCGGAGCCGGCGGGTATAACGGATATTCCTCCAGCTACAGCGGCTCCAATGCCGGGATTTACAATCAGGTGCGCAACGCCATCAATGTGGGCAATGTGGGCATGGCAGAGGAATTGCTGTCCCGTATTTCCGAACGGGATGCAGAATGGCATTTTCTGCGTTCCAATGTGTGCTATCGTAAGGGCTGGTTTGACGAAGCGGTACAGGAAATCAATCAGGCCTGCAATATGGCGCCGAATAATATGGAATATCGTCGGATGCAGAGTGTACTGAACAACAGCTCCGCTTATGGCGGCTATCGTCCGATGCAGCAGAATGATGCCATGGACTGCTGTACCCAGCTGCTTTGCCTGAACTGTCTGTGTAACTGCTGTGGTGGCGGTGGCTGTTAAATTGGGGAGAAGGCGTGTAATATGCAGAGAGAGAATCAAACACAAAGATTGACGTTCAGTGCCAGTATGACCGCATTGGGGGTTATTCTGTTGCTGCTGGGCTCGATGCTGCCCGGCATGCGTGTGGCGTGCGCTGCGGTTGCCGGCGTGGCAGCATCTCTGGTTGTGATTCGCTGCGGTTTGCTGTATGCGCTTCTGAGCGTGGTTGCTACGGCGGTGCTTTCTTTCCTGCTTGTGCCGGCAAAGGAGCTGGCATTGCTGTATGCGGTTTTCTTCGGACCATATGCGCTGGTGAAAAATTTGATTGAACGGCTGCACCGTCTGCCGCTGGAATGGATACTCAAACTGGTGTACTGCGGTACCGTAGCAGCAATGCTGTTCCGGCTTTCGGAACAGGTTCTCGCCATGGTTCCGGAAATGCTGGCAGCACATTTCTGGCTGTATCTGCCTGCTGTGCTTTTGATCTTTGCAGCATATGACATTGTGTTTTCCAAATGGATCGGATATCTGTTTCAGCGTCTGCATATCCGATAAATGCACGAAAAAACAGACAACAGATTGGAATAAAAAAAGAAATATTTGTGTATTTTGCATGAAAATAGCCCGTTTCGCTTGAACAAAAGTGAGGCGGGCTGTTAAAATATAGTAGAGACCCTTTTGAGATGATGTACAGACAGCAAAAGGGACTGAATTGTTTATGAAATGGGAGGAATTTTCCTTGAGAAGCATGACTGGATACGGACGGGCACGCCAGGTACTGCATGAGCGCAATATCACGGTAGAGCTTCGTTCCGTCAACCATCGTTATCTGGATGTCAATGTAAAGGCACCGCGTATTTATGGATTTTTAGAAGAAGCCGCAAAAAATGCCGTTGGCAAGCTGATTGCCCGGGGCAAGGTGGATGTATTTATTTCCATTGATTCCAATTCCGCCGGCGATGTTAAGGTTTCATTGAATCATAAGATTCTGGAGAGCTATCTGGATGCGCTGTATGAAATGCGGGATACCTATCATCTGGTGGATGACATCAGCATTATGCGTCTGGCACGCCTGCCGGATGTGTTTACAGCAGAAAAGCAGGAGGCCAATGCGGAGGAACTGACACAGGATGTGCTGGAGGTTCTGACAGCTGCCAGTGTGGATTTCTGCAGCATGCGTGAGCGGGAAGGTGCCAAGATGAAGGAGGACATTCTATCCCGTGGTCAGACCATCCTGCAGCTGGTTTCTGAGGTGGAACAGCGTTCCCCGAAGGCGGTAGAGGAATACCGTGCCAAGCTGACTGCCCGGATGAATGAGGTTTTGGCGGATACTACCATTGATCCCCAGCGGATTCTGGCAGAAGCAGCCATTTATGCCGACCGTACCGCTGTGGATGAGGAAACCGTCCGTCTGCGCAGCCATATGCACCAGATGGAGCTGATGGCGGCAGAGGAAAAGCCCATCGGACGCAAGCTGGATTTTCTGGTGCAGGAAATGAACCGCGAAGCCAACACCATCGGCTCCAAGGCCAATGACATGGAGCTGGCAAAGATTGTGGTGGATATCAAGTCCGAAATCGAAAAAATCCGCGAACAGATTCAGAATATCGAATGATGGAAGGTGGATGCCATTGAAGCTGATCAATATTGGATTTGGCAACATGATTTCTGCGGACCGGCTGATTGCGATTGTGGCACCGGATTCCGCGCCGATCAAGCGTGTTATTCAGGAAGCGCGTGACCGGGATATGCTGATTGATGCCACCTATGGCAGACGTACCCGTGCTGTCATCATCATGGACAGTGACCACATCGTGTTGTCCGCCATTATGCCGGAAACCATTTCCGGACGTATGGAAAATCGCGGAACCGAAAGTGAGGGGAATCCAGATGAATAAAAAGGGCATTTTATTTGTTATCACCGGTCCTTCCGGCGTAGGCAAGGGCACGGTTCTGGCAGAGGTACGCAGACAGAAGGATGTATATTTTTCCATTTCTGCCACCACACGCCAGCCACGGGAAGGAGAACAGGACGGTGTCCATTACTTTTTCCTGACCCGTGAACAGTTTGAGCAGAAAATTGCGGAAAACGGTTTTCTGGAGCATGCAGAATTCAGCGGCAACTGCTATGGCACACCGGCTGCACCGGTGGATGCCCATTTGGAGGATGGCACCGATGTGATTCTGGAAATTGAAGTCCAGGGTGCTATGCAGGTACATCAGAGCCGTCCGGATGCCGTTCGGATTTTTCTTGCACCGCCCAGCTATGGGGAGCTGGAGAAGCGCCTGACCGGACGTGGTACGGAGACAGAGGAAGCAGTCCGCATGCGTCTGGAAACCGCGAAGCATGAGCTGACGCTGGCACCGGAATTTGATTATGTGGTAGTCAACAATACTGTCGAGCAGGCAGTTGCCGATGTTCTGGCTATTATGCAGGCGGAAGCCTGCCGCGCACAGCGCGTTACACTGCATTAACCATTCATTACTGAAACCGGCGGGCAGGACCGCCATCATGATAGAAGGAGCGTAAAATATTATGTTAAAGCCATCTATGCAGGATCTCATGAAGAGAGTCAACAACCGTTATCTGCTGGTAAACCTGGCAGCACAGCGTGCCCGTGATATCTCCTCTACAGAGGAAGAATCCGAAGTACCGCTGGAGGAAAAGCCGATTAAAATTGCACTGGATGAGATTTGTGAGGATAAGATTGAATATCGTCCGGGCCCGAAGCCGCAGCCGGAACCGGAAGTGGATATCCTTGCTGCAATGGAAGCTGCCAATGGCGAGGCTGATGATCTGCTGGAAGCAGAGGAAGAGAATGAGGAAGAGGACGAAGAACCGGCTGATGCGCCGCTGGAGGAGCTGTAAGCGATGGATTTTTCCGGTAAAACCGTTGTTCTCGGCGTAACCGGGGGCATTGCAGCGTATAAAGCCTGTGATCTTGTCAGCAGGCTGCATAAGAAGCACATCGACATCCGTATCATTATGACGGAGCATGCCTGTGAATTTGTCCAGCCCCTTACGTTTGAGGTATTGTCCGGCAATCGGGTTGTGACGGATATGTTCAACCGGGATTTTCCCTGGGAAGTAGAGCACATTTCACTGGCAAAGGCAGCGGATGTCTTTGCGGTTGTTCCGGCAACGGCAAATATTCTGGGCAAGTATGCCCATGGCATTGCAGATGATATGCTGTCCACCACTCTGCTGGCAACCCGTGCACCGGTGCTGTTTGCGCCGGCAATGAATACCGCTATGTATGAAAATCCTGCGGTACAGCAGAATATTATGGAATTGAAGCAGCGGGGATGTCTGTTTGTGGAACCGGCATCCGGTATGCTGGCCTGTGGTGACACCGGCAAGGGCAAGCTGGCGGATGTGGATACCATTGAACAGGCAATTCTGGACGCGCTGACGCAGAAGGATATGACAGGCATGCGTATTACCGTGACTGCGGGCCCCACCCGTGAAGCCATGGATCCGGTACGGTTCCTGTCCAATCATTCCACCGGCAAAATGGGTTATGCCATTGCCCGCAGTGCGAAAATGCGCGGTGCGGATGTCACATTGATTTCCGGTCCGGTCGGTTTGCCGCCGGTAGACGGTGTGACCATGGTTCCGGTTACCTCCGCACTGGATATGCGTGAGGCTGTCATGCAGGCTTTGCCGGAGTCGGATGTGGTCATCAAGGCTGCTGCGGTAGGCGATTACCGCCCGGCAGAACGGAAAACAGATAAAATCAAAAAACATGACGATGATATGTCAGTGGCACTGGTTCGCAATCCGGATATTCTGGCTGAAATCGGTCAGAAGCGCCGGGAAGATCAGGTCATCTGTGGTTTTTCCATGGAAACCCGGGATCTGCTGGAAAACTCTGCGAAAAAGCTGCAGAACAAAAACTGTGATGTCATCGTGGCAAATAACCTGAAGGTAAAGGGCGCAGGTTTTGCCGGAGACACCAATGTGGTCACGCTGCTGTATCGTGACGGAACCACGGAACCGCTGGAGCTGATGGGCAAGGACAGTGTGGCAGATATCCTGCTTGACCGTCTGCTGGCGCTGTACCGGAAGAAGCACACGTGATGCAGACACAAACGGTTTGCCGCGTTGCGATTTCCGGCGCTTCCTATGGATTTGATAAGCTGTATGATTATGATATTCCCGCCCAATGGGCAGGACAGGTGCAGCCCGGTGTCCGGGTGATTGTTCCCTTCGGACGAGGCAGCCGTACCCGTGAGGCAATGGTTGTCCGCATGGGTTGTGATCCCCATGCAGAATATGAGCGCAAAGCCATTGTACAGGTACTGGATACACAGCCAGTGCTGGACAGTCATCTGCTGAGGCTGGCGGCACATATGTGCTCCACGCTGTTTTGTACTTTTTATGACTGTGCCCGCGCTATGCTGCCTGCCGGTCTGTGGTTTCGGAAAACGGAACAGTATACACTGGATGTTGAGGAACAGCAGCGGGCAGAGCTGGCGGAAGATTTTGCCGTGCTGCAGCTGTTTACCCGGCGCAAACGCACCATTTCCGTCAAAGAAATGGAGAAGAAACTGGGAACCCTTCCGGAAGCTGATCTGAAGGAACTGTGTGAGAATGGCATTTTGCACCCGACAAGCGAGTTTGACCGGCGGGTGAATGACAAAACCATCACCATGTACGGTCTCGGCATGCCGGAGGACACGGCATGGGAGCTGGCGGAACGGGGAAAAAGCCCTGTCCGGATGGAGGTTGTCAGCGTGCTGGCTCATGAGGGACAGCTGAGCCGGAATGATCTGAAATATATGACTGGTGCCAGTGATGGAGTACTCCGCGCAATGGTACAGAAAGGGTTGCTGCAAAAGTGGGAGGAGGAAACCTTCCGCCTGCCGGAGCAGTTGGAGCTGCCGGAAAAGCAGACGTATCTACTCAGTCCATCCCAGCAGGAAGCCTATGATCACATGGAACAGCTGCTGCTGTCACAAAAGCCGGAGGCTGCCCTGCTGTATGGCGTCACCGGAAGCGGAAAGACAGCGGTATATATCCGGCTGATTGAACGGACACTGCAGGAAGGCAGAAGTGCCATTGTACTGGTACCGGAAATCGGATTGACTCCCCAATTTATCCGCCGCTTTATGGCACAATTTGGTGACTGTACGGCGGTATTGCATTCCGCACTGTCCGTAGGAGAGCGGTATGACAGCTGGAAGCGCATCCGTTCCGGTGCGGCCCGTGTCATTGTGGGCACACGCTCTGCGGTTTTTGCTCCGGCACAGAATCTGGGATTGATTGTACTGGATGAGGAGCAGGATGACGCATATAAATCTGAGAACAATCCACGGTACCACGCCCGGGATATCGCCAAATATCGTGCCATGCAGGAAAATGCGCTGGTGGTTTTTGGCTCTGCTACGCCATCGGTGGAAACCTATTATGGTGCGGAGCAGGGGAAGTATCCCATGTTCACCCTGCGGAACCGCTATGCAGGTGCTGCATTGCCGGAGGTAACTATTGCGGATATGCGTGGCTT
>CAMBYS010000097.1 GCA_945872165.1 uncultured Clostridia bacterium
TTATCGGCGGAATTATTGATAAATTCCATATTCAGTTTGAGCTTGGCTGGAAGGTACTCAAAGAGCTTCTGAAATACGAAGGCAGACAGGAAGGCAATACCGGCTCGCCCAGAGAGATTTTGAAAGCGGCATATTCCATCTATGGATTTTTGGATGAAGAAATCTGGCTCTCTATGCTCAAAAGCCGCAGCAGCATGACGCACATCTATGACGGCGCAGAAGCGCAAAAGCTGGTGCATGTCATTCTGGACAGCTATATTCCGGAATTTATCCGACTGAGGGATAACCTGCAAAAGCGATATCCCTCTTTGGTGGAAACACTCTGAAATGGAAGTTTAAGAAATGGCAGGAAGAATGCGAACAGCAGAGGAAGAAGCGCAGAACCAAAAATCAGCCCGGAAAGCATGATTCCGAGGCTGATTCTGTGGTAAATTCTTATGAGGGGGTACGTATCGTAATGCCCTGTCTCAGGCAAAAATTATCTCTGCGGCATCTTCATTTGCCCGGAGACCGAAAAAAGGGGAATGGTACCCAACGTAGCGTTCTTTAGGGTGGCACATCCAAGTGAAACGGATATAATCCTGATGGATTGTATCCGTTTTTTGCTGTGTGCGCATTTTTTTGCAGCGATATACACCAATTGGATGCTTCCGGGGCGCCGGAGAAGCAGAGAATGCTTGCTTTTATTCCAATGATATATGAGGCAGGTTATGCTGCAATCCTATGACTGTGAAAACAGATAGACCGGCTTTTATGTTTCTGTAGCAATATGGAATGGTTGATTGGTAAAACTGCTGTCAAAAAAGGAATAACAAGGGCATTTATAGTAGAATTAGGTAAAAAAGGGTGGTATAATTTAATGTGTATCTGGAATACACGGAAAATAATGCAGTCATACGAATACGCAATTCACAAGACAAAAGGAGCAGTCTTTAAGGAGGTAAGGATATGTATTTAGTTGATTTTTTCCAGCGAATGATGCGAAGATCCAATATTCCGGTGATTATTTATCTGGTGTTGAATGTATGCATCATTGCTTTTACTGTGACAGCGATGCTGGCAAGTACCATGCCTGCCTGGGCGGGATTTTTGGTAGGCATTGTCGTGTACATCCTGTCGCTTGCTATTGCCCTGTCACCGATAGGTGAAGCTATTTTGAGATTTCAGACCGGCTGTAAAATCATTAAACGGCAGGATCAGCTGGATTTTCTTATGCCGCTTTTCCAGGAGGTTTATGCCAAGGCAAAACGAAAGGATGCCAGCATTTCCGATCAGGTTCAGCTGTATATCAATGATGATGCGGCACCTAACGCATTCGCTACCGGACGAAAGACCATCTGTGTGACAGAAGGATTGCTTCAGATGCCGCCGGAACAGATCAAAGCAACACTGGCCCATGAATTCGGACATCTGGCCCATAAGGATACAGACTTGATTCTGCTTGTTTCTGTGGGCAATATGATTGTCAGCGGCATTATTGTCTGCATTCGTGTGGCAATTGAACTGATGCATCTGATTTTCTGTATCATGATGATTTTTGTTGGAGGAGAAGAGGGTGCCATTGGCATTCTGCTCAGTTCACTGTACCGTTTGATGGTAACTGCAACCGTATCCGGTCTGACCTGGCTGTGGACCAAACTGGGTGTTTTGCTGGTAATGAAATCCAGCCGGGATAATGAATATGAGGCGGATGAATTTGCATTCCAGCTGGGGTATGGCCAGCAACTGATTCTCATGCTGCACGCTTTGGGTGGAAATGCCCAAAATACCGGTCTGTTCGCCAATCTTGCCAGCAGCCATCCGGCAACCAGTGACAGAATTGCACGCATCCAGAGCCTGCAGAATGCGAATATTATGACATATACCGCTCCGGCACCCACACCGGCAACGGCAGCATCTATTAACCTGAAACAACCGGTTTCTATTTATGTACCGGATTCGGATGACAATGCCCATCCGGCATCCCCAATACCAGCAGCTGCCATGGTTGACAGACAGAAGAAAACACGTACTATTCTGACACAGACAGAAGTGAATGGGGCAGAACAGCCGGAATCCCACAGTTTCAAACCGATTTACTGCATTCATTGCGGTAAAAAACTGGAAGTGGACAGCAATTTCTGTATGTTCTGCGGTGCGCGTGTTGAAAATTAACTGCCCGACACAAGGGATAGCTGACGGGACTGCGGAATGGAGTCAGTGAGGAGTGCTTCATGGAACAGGATATCCTTTGCAATCATACACAATTTAATAGGGAGCATCCCTGTGGCTTAAGAAAGGAAAGGGTATGGTTTTTCTCACCACAGCATTATCAGGCATGGCTGGAAAATACAGCGCTTCCTGATCGGGAACATCGGAAAAAGGAAGAGTTTGCAGATATCCGGCAGGAGCTTGCCAGACTGCGGGAGGAACTGGAACAGGTCAGAGCACAGCAGGAACAGCTGAAACAGGAACTGCGGCAGCTGCGTCAGCGTGTGGAGGACAGGGAAGCTTCGGAACAGCAGACAGATAAACCGTCTGCACTAGCTGTATCCGTCCATCCGGAGCCAGGAGAAACCATTTCGGACAGCTGGGAACAGATTTTTGAAGCCATTGATTATGGTACCTATACCTTCCGGTATCAAATCGGTGATACCAAGCTGATTGATCTGGGGACAGAGGGTGTGATTGCCATGCAGATTGCAGCGTTCAACGAAGATGACATGGCATATGATGCCGGAAAAGCTGCAATAACATGGATTGGCAAACAATTGCTGCATACCCGGCAGTCTATGACAGCAGGAACCGCTGATACAGCGGGGTGGGGCAGCAGTGATTTGAGAAAATATCTGCATTATCATATTCTGCCTCAGATGCCGGAAAGCATTCAGCAGCGGCTGAAACCGGTTGTCAAACGGCATAAAACCGGCTGGAGACAGCAGGAAGAAACCATTGATACCCTGTGGCTGCCAAACCGGGAGGAAGTTCTGGGAGAAAACTGCCGGTATCAGCCGTTGTTTCACACAGATGACATGCGGAAAAAGGCACTGGCAGGAGAAGAGGAAGCAGTTGCCTGGTGGCTGAGATGTTCTGTTAGCAGGGATATTTATAGCTTCATTGACAAAGATGGACGTGCACTCAATGGTGCTGCTGCCAATGCCAACGGTGTGGTACTTTGTTTTTGTACATAAGAAGGAGAGACAACAATGCAGTATACATGCAGAATTTGCGGCAGGAATGTGGTACAGAATGAGGGGGATGTCTGCGCGGCATGTCTGTCGGCAGGACATTCGGAATCCCAGAAAAAGCGAACCAGCAGGAAGATTCTGCTGAATACAGAAACCGTAGATCATCAGCTGGTGGAAGAAGAACTGGAACAGCAGGTATATGAAGCACCGGTGCCGGAGGAGGCAGAGAACGAGGCAGAGGACACGGAAGAGGCAGCTATAGACAGGAACCAGCCGGTTGCTCATGGTGTGATTCATAATGTTACCAGAGAAGACCTGGATCAGCCGGTTCCGCTGCGATGGCTGCGTTCCTTCTTCCAGGGCGTACCGTATTCCTTCAGCGGTACAGCTACTTTGTTTCAGATCTTTCCCAGTGACGCTGGCAATGCCCTGAATGAAATGGGCAATGCGTTCGATGAAGCAATTGTTTATGGCAAAATCAGTGCGGCAGCTATTGCGGAAAGTAGTGACGTGGAGATTTACGGCTATCGGGATGCGGATAACCATGTGATTGTCCGGCAAATCCGCAGCAAAGCCAGCGGTGCCATTGCAGAGCCCAGCGGCGTACTCCGGGCAGGACTGGTGCGCGGCATAACGATTGCTGCCTTTGCTGCCATTCTCGGTATACTGTTTGTCGGCGGTTCTGTTATTTCCGGTATGGCTGCCGGAATATTCGGTACAGGAAAATAATCTGATGCATTCAGGCATTTATCATCATACAGCAGTGGAATATCCGGTCAGCCGGCAACGAACGGATATACAGGCACGGAAAGTATACATGCAAGGAGGAAGGAAAATTCATGGCAGATGAGAGAATTATTCAGTATGCAGATCTGAGGACTATCGAGCGAAATCTGCAGTCGATTGGCGGTGATCTGCAGTCGATTGATGGCAATTTAAAGACACTGGATAATAATGTAGGAACCGTCAACAGCAATGTAAAGGTTGTCTATGATGAACTGGGAGCACTGGCACAGCAGTTTCATGATTTTGTCCTGGCACAGAATGCAGCCAATAACCTGCATGAAGCCAAGGCAGATCTGATTACAGTCCGGCAGGAGCTGGAGAAGCAGTTCGGACATTATGATATTGTGCGCCGGACCACCACTGGCATTCTGCAGGCGAATGATCTGGGCATTGTGCGTCAGGAAACCATCAGCACAGCCACAGAAGAATTGATGCTTTCTGCTCCACGGTATTGGCTGGCTCCCTGTCTGGTGGCGCTGGCTGCATGGATCAGCGATCAAAAGGAACTGGCGGACAAGGCAGTCCGTGAGGCAATCCGGCGCAATGATGAAAAAACCTCCCTGTTTTTTGCCCTGATCTGCCGGCGTGCCGACAGAAAACAGGCCTGTCTGAAATGGACCCAGCGTTATCTGGCCAATCAGGATGAAGAAAATCTGGATCGCAACGCCATTATTATTCTGGATGCCTTTGCCAGCGGCTTGCTGGGCTCAGATTCTGAGGGCGTTGTCTCCCGTCAGATGGGGGAATGGATGGATCATCTGTCTGAGCAGCCAGGCTTTACAGAGCAGCAGACCAAACAATGGTCGGATGCCATCAATCTCAAGCGCAAACCATTGCAGGATGATTCCTACACCTATCTGAGAAAATACAGCAAAACCTGGCCGATACTGCAGGATATTCTGGAGGGAGCCAACCTGCATGCGGATATTTTGGCATATTTTGAGGGGATTTTCGATCAGGAAGCCTCTACAGATACACTGAAGGAACAGCTGGATGATATTTTGAACAGTCTGGTCACAGATTTTGATGATGAAGAGCTTCCGTTGAGAAGGCGGGAACGGGAAGATGAACTGATTGTACAGTATCGCGGCGACAAATCCCGTGCACAGCATGATATGGCAATTGAACAGACGGCTTTTGAGGAACAGAAGGATTTTACCCAGCTGCTTACCGATGCAGCCATGAAGCCGGAGAGTTCCCATGCCAGTGTTTCCACACAAAAATTTGCCATTGCTCTGTCCAAGGAATGGATTACAGATGCATATAACGATGTGGTAGCGCAGAACCGCATGAAAATTCCAAATGAAATTGAAATCAATGTGGATTCCTTCAATGATAAAACCACAGACGGACAGGATGAAAATGAAATTGTGGGCAGATTTAACCGCCAGATTGATACAGAAAAGGCGAATGCACTGGCGCAGGTAATACTGTCCAGCTTTGACAAGTTCTGTCTGGTAGGCGGCGCGGCAATTGCTGCCATTGGTCTGGTCATGACCATTGCAGGCAGTGTTCTGCTGGGCATCATTGCTGTCATTGCCGGTGTGGCAATGATCCTGAATTATTTTTCCAAGAAGAAAAAGGTTGAGACAACCCGTCAGAATATTGAATCCCAATTTGAGAACAAGCGTACCAATGGTATCCAGGTTATTCGTGCCCTTTTGGCAGAAATTGTGGATTTTCGTGGGGAATTTGCGCAAAAGGATGGGGAAAGCGAAAAGGTCACCGCATTCCTGGAACAGATTACCCCGGATCAGTATGTAAGAAAGCTGGCAGATTCCAACCGGCGGATCAAAGTCAACCGATAACGGACAGAGGAGAATAAATGATGAATGCAAAATCAAAAGCGGATTTTATCCATGCTGTTGCAGGCGGAGGAAAAATTCCCTGTCCGAACTGCAATACATTGAACGAAGCGGATTCCAAATTCTGTATTACCTGCGGCACAAAACTTGTCCGGCCGGAATCCAAACCGGAAGAGGATTTGCCCTTCCAGAAAGTAGACCAGGATCCGCCTGTACAAAAGCCGGAAGGTGATCTGCCATTTCGCAAGGTGGAGCCGCCTGCTGAACCGGTGACAGAAACGGCACAGAAGGAGGTTCCGTTCCAGACTGTTTCAGATGCAAAACAGGCGTCTGAAACGAAGCAGGAGGTTCCCTATGTGGTCTATGCTGAGCCAAAGAGTGTTTTTGCAGAAGGTTTGCCGGAATGGAGCATTGAGCCGCCTCAGGTCGTGGTAAGGAGGAAACGAAGCAGATGATAGCAGTACCGCACACCTATGCGGAATGGGCCAGGATTCTGGATCTGTTCCAGTCAAAATCCAATGATGAAACTGTACTGAAGGCTATGCAGCAGGGAACCATTGAATGGCAGACCGGTGTAGCAGAGCGTTTTTCCAGGCGGTTGATTGATGCGGTGAATTTCCGTATGAACGCCGCTACTGACAAATTCCAGCGGGATTTGTCCCGTGCCCATGGTCAGGAAAGCGCAGTTATTCAGGCGCTGCTGGCGTTGAGAAAGGAATTGTCTTTCCTTGCCAAAGCCATCAATCTTCCTGCACTGCCGGCAAAGGATCGAAATCATTATCTGGGACTGGTGGTGCAGAAGGCGGATGAGATACAGAAGACTCTGGAGGATTCCGCGCGGAAGGATCATACCGGAAAGCTTGCCAGCATTGTCCGAAACCATAAAGTGAACCGATTGTGATACATACGAGGAAGGTAGCATGAGTGATATTGGGAAAAGCAAAGAATTACTGAAACGATATGCCATTGCACGCATTCCATTTGTGGCGGTCAATACCATTGAGGCGGGGCGTACACTGGATCTGTTGAAGGAAATTGCCGGAGAGTTGTCCCTGTCCTTTTTTGCCCATACGCTGTCCAAAGGCGTATATGATCTGACTTCAGGCAGGGTATTGAATGAAGATAAATCGGTTTACGGTGCCATTGACTATATGACAGAGCAAATGAAACGCAAGCAGTATCTGACCCTGATTCTCACGGATGTTCCGGATTTAAGTCAGGATAACAGTGAATCCAGACAACTTCTTGCGCTGGTCAATCTGGCGAATGAATCCGGCGGTATGATTCTTGTACTGACCAATCAGCCGATCTGGAATCAGCTGCAGCGTCAGGGCATGGTTGTGAAAATTGACAAGCCCAATGAAGAAGAAATGTATGCCATCATAAAGGAATATATTGACGATTACCGCAATGATATTCCCATTGAATGGGATCATTCCGATATTCGGGAGGCAGCGTCTATTCTGGCGGGTGTTACCCGTATTGAAGCGGAAAATGTTATTGCCGCTCTGATTGCCAATCGCCGTATCCGGAAAACGGATATGGATGAGGTCCGGTTTGCCAAGGACCGCCTGTTTTCCGATATTTCCGGCTTGGAAAAAATTGACGTGGATGAAAATGTCAAAGATGTGGGCGGACTGAATGGTCTGCGCAAATGGCTGGCAGAAAAGAAAAATCTGCTGACACCGGAAAAACGGGAGCAGCTGCGAGCCAGAGGCCTGCAACCGCCAAGAGGGATTCTGCTTGTGGGTGTACCGGGCTGCGGCAAATCTTTGTCTGCCAAGTCGATTTCTGCCAACTGGAATCTGCCGCTGTACCGGCTGGATTTCGCCACAGTACAGGGCAGTTATGTGGGACAGTCCGAGCAGCAGCTGAAGGATGCACTGACAACGGCGGAAAATGTATCTCCGTGTATTCTCTGGATTGACGAGATTGAAAAAGGTCTGTCCGGAGCCACGGGAGGTTCAGGAGACGGCGGTGTATCGACC
>CAMBYS010000098.1 GCA_945872165.1 uncultured Clostridia bacterium
TTGCTGCCAGCCACTCACGTGCGCCGGACTTGTCCAGCATCGGATCAGCTGCTGCGATAACCTCAGCGCCTTCAATATTGTTCAGCAGATTGTTGATGTGCAGCTTGCCGATACGGCCGCAGCCTACTACGCCAAATTTCAAATTTGCCATGACCTTGTTCTCTCCTTTTCTATCAGATGATATCCGATCTCTTACTTGCAGTACTTTGCAACGTGTGCCTTGGTGACCTCAGCAGACTTCTTGACATTCTCTTCCTGAGACATTTCATAGTACTCCGGACGGAAGATTTCAATGGTGCAGCAGTCGCCGTCAAAGCCAATCTTCTTCAGGGTCTCTGCATAGCGTGCATGAGGCAGACAATCGCCTTCTGCATCCGGCCACAGACGCTTCTCATCGTTGTTGTAGTAGGAACCGCAAGGCATATCCTCAGTACCATTCAGGTGCCATACAAAGATCTTCTTGCCGTCAGCCTTCTCCAGAGTTTCCCAGCCGGAGCCCATTGCATAGAAGTGATACTGGTCAAGGGTAACACCAACCAGCGGGGAATCAACTTCCTGTACAATTGCATAGGCATCTTCAAACCGGTTAATGGTCATATCCGGTGCGCCGCAGAACTCCAGGGACAGCTTGATGCCATAGGGCTCAACCTTCTTTACCATTTCCTTCAGAACAGCAACAGCATCCTCACGGATTTCCTTACGGGTCGGCTGCAGGCCGCGCTCCTTCATATCCTGAGACGGTACCACAACGATCATCTTACAGCCCAGAATGTTGCAGCGGCGGATGATTTCATCCAGCTCAGCCATGACAGCAGCCTTTTCCTCTTCGGTCTGCTTCATGTTGAAGAAGCACAGTGCGTTGTAGGACAGCATGCTCAGGTGATGGGTAGCAAACCACTCGCCCAGTTCTTCCAGTGTTACCACACCATTGTCCAGATCACGGTTCAGACATTCAGACTGGATGTCGATGCAGTCAAAGCCGTACTTTTCACACAGCTCCAGATCCTGCATGACGGTATGGCCTGCGCAGAAACGGTCATTTGCTTCATTAAATCCGATTCTCATAGTAATACACTCCTTAATCAATATGGTTGTATGTGGATAGCCGGGATGTTGTACCCTTTCCCTTCAGCACGTTCGGCTTGGGATACGAACATGCTGCTGTCAGGAAAGGCACGGTGATGGGAAAGACATTGCCGTCCAGGCCACACAACAGAACAAAACCGGGAACGGCAGCTGTGCTGACGTATATGTTGCCGTTTTCCTTACCGTGCCTTAACCTTACCACGTTCGTGCATTTGTTTCAATAGGTTTAGACAACTATCATTGCCGCGTGCATATTCTTGTCAGATCACCCAAGCAAATGACAGGAAATATAGAGAATATGCATAAAAATCCTTGGAATTTCCCCGTGCATTCGGTACAAAGCCGGTGCATTTTCGTACATTTGTCACATCTGTTCAAATGGCAATCTGTATGGTATGATAAAAGCAAAGGAGTTGTGATACAATGGTAACGATGCAGCAAATTGCGGAGGCCTGCGGGGTATCCCGCGGCACGGTTGACCGTGCTTTGCACAACAAACCCGGCATCCGGCCGGAGGTGGCTGCCCGCATACAGGAAAAAGCGCGGGAAATGGGATATATTTCCGCAAGGCTCATGCCTGCCATGCTGAAAACATGGAAAATTGGCGTGGTACTGCATTCCGGCAGCTCCGGTTTTGTACGGAATCTTGCCGCATTATTTGAAAATCTGCCGGATAAGGACCTGCTGCCGGTACAAATCATCCTGCGTACCATGGATGGTGTGGATATCCAGCATCAGCTCGCTTTGATTGATGAGCTGGTGGACATTGAACAGATTGACGGACTGGCGCTCATGCCGCTGGCCAATTCCCAGATTCGGGATAAAATCAATGAGCTGTCAGAGAAAAAAGGCATTCCGGTGGTTACCCTGAATACGGATATCAGTGATGCAAACCGGATTGCCTATATCGGACCGGATAACATTGCCTCCGGACGGTCTGCTGCAGGATTGATGGGACTGGTCACGGCAGGTGCAGGACATATCCTGCCTATCCTGGGACAACAGAGCGGACATTATGCGGACAGCCAGCGGCTGACCGGTTTTTTGGAGGAAATGGGGGAGCATTTCCCGGGTGCCGTGGTGCTGCAGCCGGAATGCTGTTTTCTGGACAACCAGCTGGCGCAGCGGCTGGTCACCCGTGCCATTCAGTCAGACCCGGAGCTGACCGGCATTTATATCACCTCAGTAGGACGCAGCGGCGTTGCCCGGGCATTGCGCCAGAGCGGCATGTCCGGCAAAATCCACGTGATTATGCACGATATCACACCTCCTAATTTACAGCTGATCCGGGAAGGCGTGGTGGATTTCGTCATCGGACAGGATGTGGAAACACAGGGTACCCGGCCCATTCATGTGCTGTATGATTTCCTGTCCAACCACCACCTGCCGGAGGAACGGGTACAGATTATGGATATTTCCATCCGGTTCCGCTGCAATATACCGGAAGCATAAAATGTATCAGACATCAAAAAAGGACATCCGATGTGGATGTCCTTTTCGCATAGAGAGAGTTTTGTTCAAAAGAGAACAGCTGAAATAATCCTGTTTATGCGGCAATGCCGATGGGGGAGAAGAAGATATAAATTCCCACAGCGATGAGGATGCCAATGGCACAGACAATGTGGCGGTATTTCCACGGTGTCAGGTCAACGGTACCCGCATTCGGTGCCACCCATTCCTCACGACCGGAGCTTTTACGGTTGAGTACCAGCATGATAACCAGTTCGATGACAAACAGCACAGCCATAGCGTACAGGTAATGGATCTGCTCATCCGATCCGCCAAAGATGGTGTAGGTGGGCTTGACCAGCATATATGCACCATAAGCAATGATATGAATTGCGGTAATCAGGTACGGGGTGTAGCGGGGTACACGGCGGAATGCAATGGCAGCCAGTACGGTGAACAGAATCGGCAGCGATACGAACTGAGAAAGAGAGTTCAGGAAGGTGGTAATGCCGTTTGCATACATGACGAAAGGAGCAATGCAGATAGCAACAATACCGGCACAGGTACCGTAGATTTTGGCAACCTTTACATAATATGCATCGGTTTTGCCCGGACACAGGATCGGCTTGAACAGATCCAGTGTAAACATGGTGGAAGCGGAATTCAGTACCGAATTGAAGGAGGACAGAATGGCACCAAACAGTACGGCAGCAAAGAAGCCCATCAGCGGCTTAGGCACAACAGCGGAAACCAATGCCGGATAAGCAAAGTCAATGGCACTGCTGCCGGCAGCCTTCAGAGTGTCCTGAATGGAGGGCAGGAAATAAGCGATGACACCCGGCAGAACCAGATAGAAGAAGCCCAGGGTTTTGAGGAAACCGCAGTAAATGGCACCCTTCTGACCTTCCTTCAGGGATTTTGCAGCCAGAGAACGCTGGACAAAGGACTGGTTGCAGCACCACCAGTACAGGTTGTTAAACAGCATGCCGGTAAAGATCAGCGGCCAGGGCAGAGCCGGTTCACCGGCATCCCACTGTGCCCAGGCATTCAGCTTTTCCGGTTCGGTATGTACCATGTACATAAAACCATCCAGCATACCGCCGCCGGAGGTCTCCTTGCCCAGCAGGGTCAGACCCAGGAATGGGATCATCAGACCGCCGATAATCAGACCAATACCATTGATGGTATCGGAAACAGCAACTGCCTTCAATCCGCCAAAGATGGCATAGCAGCCGCCAATGATGCCGATGATGACACACAGCACGGCAATTGCCAAGAACTGGTTGTTGCCAAACATGACGTCCAGATTAAAGATACGGACAAAGACAACCGCACCGGAATACAGGATAACCGGAAGGTTCAGGATGGAATACATGACCACAATGATCAGAGAGAACATCATGCGTACATTGCGTCCGAACCGCTGCTCCATCAGCTGCGGCATGGTGGTGGTGCCCATCTTCAGATAGGTGGGCAGGAAGAAATATGCCAGTGCGAACAGTGTAAACAGGGAGCCAACTTCCCAGCCGATGGGGCTCATGTTGGAACCCCAGCCCTGGCCATTGGTACCCACGAGCTGTTCTGCGGACAGATTGGTTAACAGCAGTGAACCGGCAATGACAATGCCCGGCAGACCGCGTCCTGCAAGAAAATAACCTTCGGCGGTTTCCAGATTATCCCCACGGGTCTTCCATGCTGCAATGACAGCAACCAGAGCAGTGAAAAACAGAAAGGTCAGAATAATCCAGACGGTAGAACTGAAAAATCCCATGTTATATCTCCTTTTTATTTCAGAATGAACAGTGTTTATCCTGCTGATATGCGCGCTTTGTTTCAGCACATAAACCATACCATTTTCGTGCGTTTGTTGCAATTACTTTTGCGAAGTATCATATTAACGTGTGAAATACCGTCATTATGCTCAATTTCAGTGGAATAGATTTGCGGAACATAACCAAAAGACTGGTGCTCCTCGGTGAAATCTTCCCTGTATTTCGTACATTTGTACAAAGTGTTTGCGCCGATTTTCTGTACATTGCTGTACATACAAAACCGAGAGGGAAAAGAGAAAAATTCCATTATGTAACAAAATGGCGACAGAAGGAGAAACAGAAAAACCCCCAGTCCCGGAAAGGGACTGAGGGTTTGGGGCAACAGGAATTGTCAGTTGTCCGACTTGTCTGTGACAACGGTATCTGCACCCTGTACGGTGATCCAGCCATGCTTGAGGCGGGCTTCCGCTTCTTTCATGCGGATCAGATTTTCCGTGATGGAGGCAGAAAGAATCTGGTTTGCTTTGGCTTCTGCCTCTGCATTGGTGATGGTGACCGCTGCGGCAGCTTCTGCCCGGGCCTTATCCGCTTCACCCTGGGCAATGGCAGTCTGCTTGTCCAGCTCTGCCTTTTCGGCTTCCTGCTTGGCCTGTTCCTTGGCCTTGACTTTTTCCTGCAGGGCTTCATCCAGCTGTACGTCGATAATCAGCGCAGAGGAAATGTTGATGCCATATTCCTTGGTCAGCTTTTCGTTCAGATATTCCGTGATGGTCTTGCTTACATCCGAACGCTTGTCGCTGTAAATATCCATGACAGAAAATTTCGGTGTGACTTCCTTGATGTAAGCAATGATACTGTTCTGTACCATGGAATCCACAATCTGGTCACCATCCATGCCGTTGAACCGTTCATACAGATCGGTAACACGGTCCGGGATGAAATTATAGTTGATGGTCATGTTCAGCTTGACCATGCCGCCGTCTGCCGGGGCATCCACATGCCAGTCCGCATGGGAATCATCGTTGTAATCTCCGGGATTGTTGGACAATACCAGCTGCTGCTGGGCAACCGGGTAATGCTTGACGGTAGCCCAGGGCGCAATGAAATGATAACCCGGGGCCAGTGTTTCATCCTGTACACCATTGCGCATGGTGTATACCACGCCGACCTCACCCTGTCCCACACGGTCCAGAGATTTCATGACGAAGATACCGAGAGCCAGTACGGCAACCACAATCAGAATCCGTTTTTTCCATTTGTTCTTTGGCTTTGCCGGGGCTTCCGGCGGCATCCCATCTGTGGGATTGCTGTAGTTTTTTTCTTCACTCATAAGTGAACCCTCCTGTTTTGGTACTTGTGGAACGATCTCATGGCATATGCATGAAAACCACATAGCACAGCATACCGGATTTTACACGATAAGTCAAATTTTGACAAAAAAATACCGGATTCCCTGAAGAGAATCCGGCAATAGCTACAAAACAGAAAGAGAAAATTTGTGCTATTTTTTGATACGCTGCCGGATATGCCGGATTTGTGTATCAGAGAGGGGATACAGGGCATAAATGGCATCCTGTAACAGCATGTCCTGTTCCAGCTTCCCCTGCAGAATAGCATCGGTCATGGCTTCCAGCTGACGGTTCTGCTCCGGCGTAATCCGGGGGAACCGCAGCTCGGACAGGCTGCCGCGGAGGATTTTCACATCCGCAAACAAACAGGTATAATAAAAGGCAAATAATTCAGAATTGAGCAGTGCCAGTACGGTTTTGATGCTCATACCGGGAATCTGAGGAATCAGGATGTTGGCACTGTTGAGGAACAGACTGCCGGAAGCATCATAGGCAAATACCGGACGGTCAGAGATAAATTTATACACCAGCTTTTCCGGGGCACGGTACAAGCTGTCAGGTGCTGCCTGCTGCAGCTGGGAACGGTCATATAACAGGTAGTTTTTTGCAGGCTTCAAGGTGTACCGTGTGATTTCCCTGCCGGTATAAATGGGCTCCCAGCCGGATTCCGGAACCTGCCGGAGTTTATGCCGGTTGTCACCGGTCACAATGCCCAGTGCCCAGTCACTGTGGGATAAATCATAATGCCCCTGCTGTCGGAGCAGAGACAGGATTTCCGCATCCTGGGATGTAAGAAAACAAAACACCTGATAACGGGTCTGTACCAGATCGGAGAGGGGCAGGGAATAGGTGCCGGCGGCATCCTGCAGCAGAACGGTATCCGCCGGCGGTGCTTTGCGGCAGCAGATGGCAGCACATTTGGTCACAACACCGGAAAATGCATCCGCATATCGGATGATTCGTTCCATCCGGCAATGCTTTTGCAAAAAGCAGCGGATATCCTGATGCGCCCGGACATGCAGGATGGATTCAGGGAATAAAAACCGAATACAGCCATTTTCAGCCAGCTGGTCATAGGCTTTGACAAAGAAACAGGAGAAGGATTCTCCGGAGACAATACCGGCAGGATAAGGGCGGGGCACTGGCGCAGCACCCCATGGGGGATTGGTCACAATATAGCTGCAGGTATCCGGACATTGATGCATTGCCGGATCCATAAGATAATTGACACAATAAACCTGGGGATTAAATTCCTCCTCCGGGTATCGGAGCAACAGATTGATTTTGGCAATCATCACCGCAATGGGATCAATATCCATTCCGAACAATTGCCGGGGAGATACAGCCGGGGCCGCAAGCAGAAAGGAGCCGCTGCCGCAGCAGGGATCGAGAAAGGTCTGCCCATGGGAAAAATCCAGATCGGCTGTCAGCTGGCGGGCAATTTCCCGGGGGGTATAATAGGAGCCCATGCGGTTTTTCCTGCCTTCCTGCTGCAGACTCTGGTATACAAAACCCAGCAAATCCCATTCATCCGAGGGAATATCCCAGCCGGATAAATCAGGAAGCTGTACCGGTGCGTATTGCTGCAGCACATGGCGGACATGGGGCTTGTCCAGCAGGCCCTGGCGTGCCAGCAATTTCAGCGCCAATGCATACAGAACCGCTTCGGTATCCCATGCATGGGTCCGTGCGTGATCGGTGAGCTGCCGGAAAAAGGAAAGATGGCTGCCCGTGCTGTATTCCACCGGCAGAAAGGTTTTGCGGGAATTGTGCTTATTTGCCCGCCGGGTGAGACGGGTTTTACTGTCGGTATGCAGGCGCTCCCAGTTTCGTCTGGTAGCAGGAGAGATAATGGAATTCATGGCATGTCCTCGGTCGGAATGAATGTTGCTGGCTCTATTGTATCACAAAACAGGAAAGCTGCAATGCAGCGAATGAAAACAAAAAAAGCCCTGATTCAAATGAATCAGGACCAAAATCATGGCAAATCTACCGCTCATGGATACAATGCACCATGTTTTGACGGCATGGTGCAT
>CAMBYS010000099.1 GCA_945872165.1 uncultured Clostridia bacterium
TTCATAGTCCGACAGATCATGCGACTGTGCATAGGCAAAACACGCTTTGATTTGCTGATCCAGGAACGGATACTCGTCCAGATTTTTTATATTTCCAAAAATCATGCTGCATGCTCCTTCGTCTGATAAATCGTCGTATTCGGTGCCGGTTCAGAGTAGTCGCCCTTGATCTTTCTCCAGATCATGCTTGCCGGAATACCGACAACGAGAGATATCGCAATGGAAATGATGGAATAAGACCAAATGGATACTGCTCCTGCGGGAGCGAAGTACTTAATACCAACCATGACGGCAGACGATGCGATAAAGGCCAGCGTTGCACCAAAGGTATTGGCAACCTTCGTAAATGCGCCGAGGATAAAGGTACCGATCAGGATGCCAAGTACCAGACCCATAAATCCATTGAACCACTCATATGCCGACTTGATTCCGCCATTTGCCAGTACAATGGATACAACGATAGCAAAAATACCGACAATCAGAGAGACATACTGACCAATTTTGGTCTGCTTTTCAAAGCTGAGTTCCTTCTTCGTCAGGCGTGCCTGAATATCCAGTGTCCAGCTTGCCGCAACAGAGTTCAGTCCAGTGGACAGAGTAGACTGCGATGCTGCGTAAATCGCTGCCAACAGCAGACCGGTTACGCCGACCGGAAGCTCAAATGCGATATACGATGCAAAGATCTGATCCTGTGCAGCTGCCGGCGGCAGTGCATTCTGCTGATAGAAGACATAGAGACCGGTGCCGATCAGATAGAATACGGTTGCGATAAAGATAGACAGTGCACCGTTGGTCAGCATCATCTTGTTCAGCTTCTTCGTATCTGTCGTGGTTGTAAAACGCTGTACAATATCCTGGCTGGATACATAAGAACCCATGGTATTAAAGCCTGCACCAATAATCATCAGGAATACGCTGTCCTTGAGCAGATTGATGTCAAAAATCGGCTGATCTGCCGCAAGGAATTTGCCGCCTGTGGTGAGCGCTTCTGTAATCGCGCCAAAACCGCCGTTGATATGCGCAATCAGGAACACCAGCGAAGCTGTAACGCCAATCAGCAGAACAGAGCCCTGGATAAAGTCTGTCCAAAGTACCGATTTCAGACCGCCGGTATACGAATAGATAATGGCAATCACACCCATGATGACAATGAGCAGATTGACGCTGATGCCAGTCAGATTGCCGAGCACCATGCACGGCAGATACATGATAATTGACATGCGTCCAACCTGATAGATGATAAACATGATTGCGCCGAGCACACGAAGTCCTTTGCTGCCAAAGCGAAGCTCCAGATAATGATATGCGGTATCAATATCCAGCTTACTGTAAATCGGTAAGAAGAACTTGATGGTGAGCGGGATAGCGAGCAGCATGCCCAGCTGGGCAAACCACATGATCCATGTTCCCGCATAGGAATTTCCTGCCAGCGACAAAAATGAAATTGGGCTCAACAGGGTTGCGAATATCGATACGGATGTAACCCACCACGGTACGGTGCCGTCACCCTTGAAGTATTCTTTTCCCTTCATATCCTTTTTTGCGAAATGAAGGCCGGCGAGCAGTACTGCGCCAAGATATACAATCAAGATGACGAGGTCAACGATAGTAAATCCTTGCATGCCTTTCCTCCTGATTCTCTCTCAAAAAACTGTAATCTCGATGTTTTATGCCAGAAATGCCGCTTTTGCATCGCGGATCATCTGTGCAGCTTCCGTGACAATTGCCATATCACTGTCAATCAGAGCCGGAAGCGGTTCCCTGACTCCGCCGAGCTCCAGTCCCTCGTTGATTTTGAGGATTTCCTTGATTACAGCATACATACTGCCGTGTCCCGCACACATCTTATAAATAATGGCATTTACTGCATACTGGATTTCACGAGCCCGTTCCATGTCTCCGGCTCTGACAGCCTGATCCATCTCAAGAATGAGCTCCGGCATGACACCATAGGTTCCGCCGATGGCGCCTTCCGCACCGATGACACGTCCGCTGATGAACTGCTCATCGGGGCCATTGAAAATAATGTAATCTTCGCCAGCTTCCTGCTTGAACATCTGAATGTCCTGAACAGGCATAGACGAATTCTTAACACCGATCACGCGCGGATTTTTGCGCATTTCTGCGAACAGATCCATCGTCAGTGCAACACCTGCGAGCTGCGGGATGTTGTAAATCACAAAATCGGTATTGGGTGCCGCCGCACTGATGTCATTCCAGTACTTCGCAATGGCATATGTCGGCAGATGGAAATAGATCGGCGGGATGGCTGCGATTGCATCGACACCAACGCTTTCCGCATGCTTTGCCAGCTCCATGCTGTCCTTCGTGTTGTTGCACGCAACATGCGCGATAACCGTGAGCTTTCCCTCTGCCGCCTGCATCACATTCTCCAGAATGATCTTTCTGTCCTCCACACTCTGGTAAATGCACTCGCCGGATGAGCCGTTGACATACACGCCCTTCACGCCCTTGTCGACAAAATACTTTGTCAGTGCCTGCACACCCGCCGGGCTGACATTCCCTTCGCTGTCATAGCATGCATAAAATGCGGGGATAACACCCTTGTACTTGTCCAGATTTTTCATATCTACTGCTCCTTTACTGTTTTTACATAAAAATAGAATGACTCTACTTTAATGCCTCTGTAAATGTTTTTGTGATAAGCTGCGGCCGGGTGATAATCGAACCGACCACGACGCTGAATGCGCCCAGCTCAATGACACGTCTTGCTTTTTCCGGTGTATTGATGTTGCCTTCCGCGATAACCGGATGCTTTGCGTTTGCAAGAATCCGGCGCAGAATCGCAAAATCATCCGCTTCAATTTTTGCCCCTTTGCTCTGTTCGGTATAGCCAACCATTGTTGTGCCGATAAAGTCAAAGCCCAGTGCATCCGCATGCAGCGCTTCTTCTACTGTCGAACAGTCTGCCATCCAGAGCTGATCCGGATACTTTTCCCTGACTGCATGGAAGAAGTCATCCAGTGTCACACCGTTCGGGCGCAGGCGTCCGGTTGCATCGACAGCGATAATCTCCGGTTTTACTTCCATCAGCTCATCGACTTCCTTCATTGTCGGCGTGATGTACACACGACTGTCCGCGTAATCCCGCTTGACAATACCGATGATCGGAAGATCTACCTGTGACTGAATCTCCAGAATGTCTTCTTTTGTATTTGCCCGAATGCCACATGCGCCACCCTCTCTGGCCGCCAGTGCCATTCGTCCCATAATATAAGAAGAATGCAACGGTTCATGCGGAAGAGCCTGACAGGATACGATCAGCTTCCCTCTCAGTGTTTCTACTCTCTCATTCATTGTCATCGCCTCCTTGATCGATGGTTTCAGTATATCTTTTGCAAAAGAAATTTCAATATTTTCAAACTGTTCAGAAAGTACTTTCACACTTTTCTTAAATTCTCCTTTGAAACGACCGATTTTCGCGCGCGCTTTTTAGGAGATTTGCACAATTTTTTGAGACTTCTTTCTGCCTTTTACGTGGATATTGCATTTAATTTGCGGATGATTATACTAAAAGACAGGAATATTCCGCAAGTAAATACCAACTTTACATGCCAATCAAAGGAGACCAACTTATGATTATTTACAAGGCAAAGGACTATCAGGACATGAGCCGTAAGGCTGCCAATATTATCTCCGCACAGGTCATCATGAAGCCAAACTGTGTACTCGGACTGGCGACCGGCTCTTCCCCGATCGGCACATATGAGCAGCTGGTCGAATGGTACAACAAGGGAGATCTTGATTTTTCTAAAGTCACAAGCATCAACCTGGACGAATATAAGGGACTTGGGCCGGACAACGAACAGAGCTATCGCTACTTTATGGATACCCATCTGTTCAACCATGTCAATATCAACAAATCCCGCACCTTCGTCCCGGATGGTCTGGCGCAGGACACAGAAAAAGCCTGCGCTGAATATAATCAGATTATCGCGCAGGCAGGTGGTATCGATTTGCAGCTGCTCGGACTCGGCAGCAACGGACACATCGGTTTCAATGAGCCGGGTGCCGTGTTTGAGCAGGAAACACATTGCGTCGACCTGACGGAGAGCACCATTGAAGCAAACAAGCGCTTCTTCTCCCGCAGTGAGGATGTACCGCGTCAGGCGTCCTCCATGGGTATTAAGAGCATCATGCAGCCAAACAAAATCCTTGTGATTGTCACCGGCGAGATCAAGGCCAATGCGCTGAAGCAGGCGCTGCATGGCCCCATCACGCCGGCGTTGCCTGCCTCCATTTTACAGCTGCATAACGATGTAACATTTGTTGCAGACGAAGCTGCCATGTCTCTGCTGGATGTATAACCGCAAAACAGAATTCATTTCTGTTTCCCCACTTTTGCGGATGCCGAAAGCCAGAACCACATTCTTCCTTTCCTATTCCTTCTATCTGTAATCGGCTTTCGGTTCTGATTTTGTTCTGTTTTTCCTCCTATCCTGTATCGTGTAATTCTCTCCATACATCTCTCCGATAAACAATCCAACACGAATCGGGAAAACCTGCCCCCGATTCCATTGCAGATGTGGACGGAATTTTATTCCATTGAGCAGAACAGCGCAGCGGATCGTATAGCCTCAACCGTCAGGTCTGGCGACGCAAAACAGCCCGCCGAGGGAAGTTTCTTCCTTCGGCGGGCTGTCTTTTGATTTACGTAATCTCTGCGCCGGGTTTTGGTATCACAGCATGAAATCACGCACATGGTTATCCCGCAATGCAACACAGGGCAGGGAAACCCTGTCCTGTGTGCGATTCATTTTAGTTTTTGTCAAATGTTCCGTTGCGAATATCTTCTCTCAGTCCAATGCGATTGGTCTTGTAATGGAAGAACGGGCGTTCCGGTAAAACAATGATATCTACCGGCTGCATGTAGTCCTCCAGACATGCAGCGACCGCATCTTTGATATCATCGACGGTGTAACCATCGTTTAATACAACAAAGAGGTATGGAACAAAGCAATGATGATGCTCCGGATCCTCCGTGATGACGAAGAATTCATCATCGATTCCTTCGATTTCCGCATCTGCCAGACGATTTTCCATCGGCAGCGTCGCGAGCTCGCCGCCTCCATAGCGGGTTGCACAGCCTCTGGTCAATGTATAAATGGTTCCATCCTCTGTCATATACCCGATGTCACCGGTATGCAGCCAACGTCTGCCGTCCGAATGCAGCTTAATTACCTTTGCAGTTGCTACCGGATCATCATATCCGAGCATCGTGCCCGGGCCGCACTGACAGATTTCTCCCACCGTGTTGTAAGTCAATTCCTTATCTGTGCCCGGCTTGAAAACCGAAATATCCGTCAGCGGCAGCGGTACGCCAACATTGCCGTTTCCGATCGGCTGTGCCGTCATCGGCAGCGTCATATTCGAACCGGCTTCACTACAGCCATAACCAGTCGTATACCGAACATGACAGTTGTGGTCATCCAGGAATTTCTGTGCGCGCTTGAGCTGAATATTATTGTATGCCTCACAGCCGGCTCCTGCCGAAATCAGATGCGAAAGGTCATAATCATCCGGTACACGGCCATTGCGCATGACCAGCTCAATAAACATCGGAATATGCGGCCAGCAGTTCGGACGATACCGCATGAGTTCGAGGTCAACATCGTTTACATCGACAAACGGTGACAGAATCAGCAGCTTATTGGATGCGAGCGGCATCAGCAGCATGGAAACGACAACTGCGACGAGCGCCGGTGTCAGATGGGTCATCAGCCACGTCGGACGGAACTGACTGGATGCACCATAAAAATTCATCTGCTGAACGATTGCAAGCATGGTGTAGGCGGAATGGATCACCTGCTTAGAGGGGCCGGTCGAGCCGCTGGTATAGGCGCGGAACAGCGGACGGTTGATGTCGCGCGGTGCCGCAACGATACCTTCAAAATCTTCTCCGAGATTCAAGAATTCATCCCAGGATTTTGTACACGGACCATAGGCGGGATGACTTGTATACAGAGAATCCAGGTAGTTCCAACAATAATCCGGTATTTTCATTCGGTTTGCACTGTGCAGAGGACTCAACAGAACGGCTCCGCGGATTCCGGCACCAGTGCGGTACGCATTGAAGTTTTTATGGGATAAAAAATCATGGGCAAAAATCATTTTAGCGCCCGATTTTTTGACAGCTGCGACATTTTCTTCAATGGTATTGTCGCGGCAAAGCAGCGAGGCACCGATCTGCTCCGCTGCCAGCAGAAGGTACATAAATTCCGGTACAGCGCGCAGGAATACCGGAATCTCATCCCCCTCGCCGAATCCGATTGCTCTGAGCGCACGCGCTGTTTTGTCAACCTGTTCATATACCTCATGCCATGTGATATCTGTCCCATAATAATGCATCGCTACGACAGATTCCCCTGGACACTGTTCTTTTAAATATTCACATACGGTGCTTTCCGGAACTCTGAGTCCCTCAACCATCTCCGTCGGATAATACTGCATCCACGGACGGTCTACGCTCGGCTTTCCTGTTAATGTTCTGTTCATCAAATGTTCCCCTTTCTTTTCAGAGAGACTTCCCGCTCTCTTGTTGCCAGAAAATTTCTATTTTTCTGCCATAAACAGTTTATCACAAAAACGCAGGAATAAAATTGAATAAAATGGACAAATTCCCAATCGCAGCTTTTTCACAAGAAAAAGCTGCCTGTTGTTGTCCAAATGACAACATCAAGGCAGCGCTGGTTTGTGTTATTTTACACTATATTTTTCCAGTTCATTAACAGTATTCCAGCAAATCCGGGGTGTTTTCTGTATTTATACTGGCAATTATTTCAGTTCTATGTATCATCTGTCGAATAAAGGACGCAATTTCCTCGTGGTCGGAAAGGCTCATATCATCTTGATCTGACCAGATGATTTCAAAGAACCGTTCAAAGATCATTTTCATCTCCGGATGATTCAGAACAGCAAGGTTGTTCTTGCCATTTTCCGTATTCAATCTCATATAACAAAAGGTATCCGACAGAAAAATACTCTGTGTGACGGCATACTGAAAATCGGGCACCGGGCTTTCATGGATCAGCCGGAAATGCATTGTGTCCTGCTCTGTACACAGCTCCAGTAAATACTTCAGATACCGTATTCTCTGTTGTAAAGTCAGGGAAATTTTGTGGTCAAAAAAATCAATCTCACTTTCGACCGCCAGATTGGAAAAGGCAATGCGATGGAAGATGACTTTAATGCGGGTTTCCTCCATGGCTTTTTTTGTAAGCCGGTGGAGATTCCGCAGCATTTCCTTGTCAAGCCCCTCTTCTGCTTCGATTTCTGTCTGTTCCAGCAGTTCCTCGAACAGATCATCCGGCAGGAAATGCTCTGTCATCTGGCCGATCATCCAGCGTTGATGCAGTGCAAGTATGGAACGGATGTAACCGTTTCCGTTGACCATGTCCGCCATGGTTGTATCACGATACAGCAGCATTTCTCTGGTGCACAGATTACGAATGCTGTCATACAATGGATTGCAGTTATCTGCTTCGCTGCTGACAGTTACCGACATGCAGCGGTTGGGAGCCGTCAGTATGCCGCTTATCATGAAATCATCTTTTACTGTAAAAAGCATCCGCCCGGCAGCCTGCTTTCCTTTGTATAAATGAAAGTCAAGACCCGCCTCTTCCTTCATCATGTTAATCAGGAAAATCGGATCATAAATAG
>CAMBYS010000100.1 GCA_945872165.1 uncultured Clostridia bacterium
GCCTGAGACCGGACACAGATTGCCGCACCGCGTTCATTTACCATGGGCAGACCACTGGTGATAAACTGCTCCAGCGGAAGCAGCTGGGCAAAAATGCCATTGCGAATGCGGACAACCAGTCCATCCTGCAGAGAGAGAATATCAAAATCCTCCGGATAGTTGTAGCCCTCGCCGCGCAGCGGTACACTGTCTCCAATGGAGAACTGTACGCCATCCGGGTCATATCGTCCCAGCAGACCGGAATCCAGCTGGAAAAATACCGTTTCAAACAGATGGGTCTTTGCGGTCAGATCACTGCTGGTAAACTGTACCAGACGTCCTACATCGGAATCCTTCACAATGGACTGAATCACACCGCAGGCAGAGGTCATATTGGTGATGCGGTCAATCAGCAGCACCTCACCCAATGCCTTATGCCGTTCAAAGGCATCCAGCGGAATGCTCTCATCCACCACAATATCGCAGTACGCAATTTCATTCTTTTTCAGGCTGAATGCTTCCAGCTGTTCACCGGTATTGACATCGGTCTTGTATCGGATGGACTGAATGACACCGGGAATGGTGCGGGTACCCACACGGACAAAATATTCTCTGCCTTCTGTTAGCGGACTGTCATCCATCCACAGCAGGGATGCCTGGAATGCCTTGGCGCAGGTAATGCCGCTGTCCTTTGTCAGCACACGACCGCGGGATACATCAATCTCACGGTCCAGCTGAATGGTAACCGGCTGTCCGGCAGAAGCATATTCTGCCTGTTTGTCACCGATGAGAATGGATTTGACTGCGGCCTGTTCCCCGCCCGGCTGTACCGTAACGGTATCTCCCACTGAAATTTCACCGGATTCAATCTGTCCCTGAAAGCCGCGGAAGGTATGATTTGGACGGCAGACACGCTGTACCGGCAGATAAAAGCCCTGTTCGGTCTGTGCTTCGGTAATATCCACGGTTTCCAGATAGTCCAGCAGAGTCTGTCCGGTATACCATGGCATATTTTCCGAACGGGAGGTCAGATTATCACCTGCGGTTGCAGAAACCGGGATGATGCGCACACTGTGCAGCTTCAGTTCCTCTGCCAGCGCGTTGATATCCGCTTCAATCTGGCGGTAACGGGATTCACTGTAGGAAACCAGATCCATCTTATTCAGTGCAAACACAAAGTACCGGATTCCCATCAGGGCACAGATGCGGGCATGGCGGCGGGTCTGTACCAGCACACCCTGAGATGCATCCACCAGAATGATGGCAAGGTCTGCAAAGGATGCGCCAACCGCCATGTTGCGGGTATATTCCTCATGTCCCGGCGTATCCGCTACAATAAAGCTGCGGTTGTCCGTGGTAAAATACCGGTAAGCGACATCAATGGTAATGCCCTGTTCCCGCTCTGCCATCAGGCCATCCAGCAGCAGGGAATAGTCAATCTCACCGCCGCGGCTGCCGACCTTGCTTTCCAGCTCCAATGCCTGTTCCTGATCGGTATACAGCTTCTTGGTATCATATAAAATATGTCCGATCAGTGTGGACTTTCCATCGTCCACACTGCCGCATGTAATAAATTTCAACAGATTTCTCATCAGAAATAACCTTCTCTCTTTCTACGCTCCATGCTTCCGGCAGCCTCCTTGTCAATGACACGGCTGGTTCGTTCTGAAGTAACCGCTGCCAGGGTTTCTGCAATCACTTCATCCAGTGTGGTTGCTGTGGATTCCACACCGCCGGTCAGCGGATAGCATCCCAGTGTACGGAACCGGACAGACTTCATCATGGGTTTTTCTCCCGGCAGCAGCCGCATGCGGTCATCATCCACCATAATCAGGTTTCCATCCCGTTCCACCACCGGACGTTCTGCCGCGAAATACAGCGGAACAATGTCAATGTTCTCCCGCTGGATATACTGCCAGATATCCTTTTCGGTCCAGTTAGACAGCGGGAATACACGGATGCTTTCTCCCTTATGGATTTTGGTGTTATACAGTTTCCACATTTCCGGGCGCTGGTTTTTCGGGTCCCATGCCTGGGCTTCATTGCGGAAAGAGAAAATACGTTCCTTTGCACGGGATTTTTCCTCATCCCGCCGGCCACCGCCAAAGGCTGCGGTAAAGCCATATTTTTTCAGTGCCTGCTTGAGCGCCTGTGTTTTCATAATATCCGTATAGGCAGAGCCATGGTCAAAGGGATTGATGTCCTGTGCCTTTCCTTCCGGATTGGTATAGACTAACATATCAATGCCCAGTTCCTTTGCCTTTCGGTCACGGAATTCGATCATTTCCTTAAACTTCCAGGTTGTATCCACATGCAGGAAGGGAAATGGTGGTTTTTCCGGATAAAATGCCTTCATCGCCAGATGCAGCATGACCGAGCTGTCCTTACCGATGGAATACAGCATTACCGGATGCTCACATTCCGCAGCTACTTCCCGCATAATATAAATCGCTTCAGCTTCCAGCTGGTCAAGATGGGATAACTGATTCATACTCTTTTCCTCTCCAAACGTCTGTTATTCGTCAATATTGGTTCGCATCCCGGCTGTCCACCGTGATGGTTTCTGTTGTCTGATCCGGATGTGTCACAGTCCAGTGCAACAGGCTGCCTTCTTTTTTCACTGTCATCCGGCTGCCCATGCCGCCGATATCTGCTCCCAGGTACAGGGAAACTGCATGTACCGGACACTGCTTGACACAGGAAACACAGCCCCAGCATTCCTTTGGATAGCGCATTTCCGCTTTTCCATCTGTCATACGGATCAATGTACCCGGACAGATTTCCGCACACTGTCCGCAGCCAATGCAGGCAGTCCGGTCAATGTGAATGCTCATAGGTCTCATACCTCCCTGTCAGTGGTCGGTGCAGCATATGTATTTCCCCATTTTCATAGCGGGAATTGACATATTGCAGCCAGCTGTCATCGGTTTCCGGATGATCCAGATTTTCCGCGAAGCAATGCCAGCGAGTTTCCCTGCGGTCTGCCAGATGGGCAATGACCACGCGGCAGACAAGCAGCCGTTCCTTCAGTTCAAACAGCCTTGTCAGCTCCTGCATGTCTGATACCCTGACCTGTTCGCTCAGATCCATCAGCCGCAGAATCTTTCGATCCGCAATGGCCAGTCCGGCTTCGGTAAAGCCGTAATCCGTGCCAATGCCTCCAGCATAATGATCCATTACGCCCTGCATGGCTTCCTCCAGCTCCTCTGTGGTAAAGCCGGATGCATCGTTGTCAAAAAATTTCTGTACCGCAGCTGCCTGCTGTGAGAGATAGCCCTCCGGAAGCGGCTGCAGCGTGCTGCTGACATAAGCAGCCGCCGCTTCACCTGCAATCTCACCCTCTGCCAATGCGCCGGTGACATATTTCTGGGGACAGCCGCCTGCCACATCGCCTGCGGCAAACAGACCTTCAATGGTGGTCATACGCTTGCTGTCCACCCAGTAGCCGCTGGCGGTATGTCCGCCAATGATATACGGCTCGGTGCCTTCGATTTCTACATTTTCTTCTGCCGGGGAACTGCCGTTTTCCAGCCACTTCAGGGTCTGTGACGGTGCCATATTCAGATAGGCACGTTTCAGGCTGTCTGCCTGCTGTTCTGTGATGCCCTTTGTGCGCAGATAGCAGGGCCCCCGCCCTTCACGGTTTTCCATAACGGTTCCATAGACACGCTGAGAGGTAGTCAGGCCATATTTCTGTTCATATACCTCGCCAAGGCTGTTTACCTGTTTTGCACCCACACCCTGAGCCAGTGTGCCGGTGGGAGCAATGGTATCCTTACACCGCAGTGCAATAAACCGCATTTCAAAGGTGGTCATCTCCGCACCGGCACGGATGCCCATGGCATAGCCTGCACCGGTATTAAAGGGCGGATACCACATTTTATGCCGGGAAAATCCCGGGTTATTGGGTCGGTATAATCCTGCCGCACCGCCGGTGGCACAGATACATGCCTTGCAACGAATGGTATACAGCTTTTCCTCCCGGACATCATTGGCGAAAACGCCCTGTATCCGGTTGTCTCTTACCAGATATTCCACTGCGTTCACATGATTCATCACAGTGACATTGGGACATGCCTGAACGGCTTCCGCCAGAATCGGCTTGATGTTTTCCCCGTTGATCTTAATGTTTCGATTACCCCGGGTGACATAATTGCCGTTTTCATCCTTCAAAATGACCAGACCAAGCTGTTCCAGATGATGCGTGACCTGATTGAGCCGCTGGCTCATGGTCAGCAGCAGATCCTCCCGTACAATACCATGTGCGTCCTTTTTTGCGTAATCTACGTAAAATTCCGGTGTCTTGCCCGGAACAATATAGGCATTGAGTGCGTTTACGCCTGCTGCCAGGCATCCGCTGCGGCGAATTTCCGCTTTTTCCAAAATCAATACCCTTGCTTTCGGTGCAGTCTTCTGCAAAGTCAATGCTGCATAGCAGCCTGCCGCACCGCCGCCGAGAATCAGGATATCGGTATCCAGTTGTATGCTCTGCATGGATTGTTCCTCCTGTTAGATGACCAGAGATTCCTGGGTATTCAGCGCGGCATTTTCAATGACATATGCCTTTTGTTCATCAAATGCATAGACACGTGAGATAAACACACGGACATGCTCTCCTACCTCAACCGGTGCATCATCCAGCAGGCGTCTTGCCGTCAGCAAATTGCCCTTGAGGCGGATTTTTAGTTCAATTTCATTTCCACGGAAAGCCGTCTGTTCCACAACGCCTTCTTCCGCGTCCAGACTGTATTTCAAAAATTCTCCCTGTTTTGCCACAGTGATATATTCCGGCCGGACAATGGCACGTTCTGCATTGCTTTCCGCATTGGTAAAGCCGGTAAACTGCCGGAAGTTATCCACTTCTGCGGACTGTCCGATAAACTGTGCCACAAACGGCGTCTGCGGATTGCGATAAATTTCCTTTGGGGAACCGATCTGCTCAATTCGCCCCTGATTGGTAACAATAATTTCATCTGCCACTTCAATTGCCTCATCCTGGTCATGTGTGACAAAAATACTGGTGACACCCACCCGTGTAATCATTTCACGCAGCCAGCTGCGCAGCTCCTGCCGTACCTTGGCATCTACTGCGGCAAATGGTTCATCCAGCAAAAGCAGCTGAGGCTCCGGTGCCAGTGCACGGGCAAATGCAATGCGCTGACGCTGTCCGCCGGAAAGCTGATTCGGATACCGCTTTGCGGTTTCTTCCAGCCCCACAAGCTGCAGCATTTCTTCCGCTCTTGCCTTGATTTTTGCCTTAGGCCATTTTTGTACCCGTAAACCAAAGGCAATGTTTTCATATACCGTCAAATAACGGAACAGCGCATAATTCTGAAAGACAAATCCAATGCCCCGCTTGCTCGCCGGGATATGGTTGACAATGTTTCCATCAATCAGAATGTCGCCGGAGTCCTCTGTTTCCAGTCCTGCCAGCATACGCAGGATGGTGGTCTTGCCGCTGCCGCTGGGACCCAGCAGACCGATCAGCTTGCCTTTTTCTATACCAAAATGGATATCTTTGGATGCCTGAAAGGAGCCAAAGCTTTTGTTCACGCCCCGCATCTCCACATAATATTTCTTTTCCATCAGTTACTCCTCGTTCTTCTTGCCCCGATACTCAAATACATTGCGTAAAATCAGGATACATACTGCCATGACAACCAGAATTGCCGACATGGCAAAGGCACCTGTGAAATCATAGCCCTGATACAGCAACTCAATGTACAATGGCATGGTATTGGTTTTACCTCTCAGATGACCGGAGAGGACAGATACTGCACCGAATTCTCCCATCGCACGGGCGGTGCACAGGACTATGCCGTACAGCAGTGCCCACTTGATATGCGGGAAGGTAACCCGGCGGAAAATGGTCCAGCCATTGGCTCCCATCAGCGCAGCGGCTTCCTCCTCATCGGTTCCTGCCGCAGTCAGTACCGGGATAATCTCTCTGGAGATAAAGGGAAAGGTAACGAAAATGGTTGCCAGGACAATGCCCGGTACAGCGTAAATGATAGAAATACCGGCAGCCTTGAGATATGGATACAGAAAACTCTGTCTGCCAAAGGTCAGAACATAAATCAGACCGGCAATGATAGGAGATACCGTTAACGGCAGGTCAATCAGGGTAGAAATCACCTTTTTCCCACGGAACTGGAATTTTGTGATGCTCCATGCGGCAAACAGACCGAAAATCGTGTTGATGATTACGGCAAATACGGTGGCTTCCAGTGTCAGCTGGATGGATTTCAAGGCATATGGATCGGTCACCGCAGCCAGGAAGGGCTGTATGCCCTCACGAAAGGCTGTGATGAGTACATACACCAGCGGCAGGATCAGCATGACGATCAGGAAGAACGCACTGACTGCAACCAGCAGCCATTTGACTGCGCCGCCTTTATTCTGTGTTTTCATGTTGTCCTCCTTATTCAATACCGCTGACAATCTTCGAGGAACGGCTTTGCAGCACAGCATTCACAAACAGAATCAGGAAGGCTGCCGCCAGCATAACCAGTGCAATGGAGGTTGCGCTTGCGTAGTCATATTCCTGCAGCTGTGACATGATAAGCAGCGGAGTAATTTCGGTTTCAAAGGGCATGTTTCCTGCGATAAAAACCACACTTCCATATTCGCCCAGGCAGCGGGCAAATGCCATGGTAAAGCCTGCAATCAGTGATGGCAGGATTTCCGGCAGGATCACACGGAAAAAGGTATAGCTTTTTTCCGCTCCCAGCATGCTTGCCGCTTCCTCATACTGCGGATCAACCTTTTCCAGTACCGGCTGCACGGAGCGTACCACAAAGGGGATGCCGATGAACACCAGTGCTACGGTAATGCCAATTCGTGTATATGCAATTTCAATGCCGAACCGTCCAAACAGCTGTCCCACCCAGCCGCTGTCCACTGTCATATGGGTCAGGGAAATGCCTGCCACAGCAGTGGGTAAAGCAAATGGAATTTCAATCATGCCATCCATGATGCGTTTGCCGGGGAAATCATACCGTACCAGCACCCATGCGATGATTAAGCCCATCACAGCATTGATGAGTGAAGCAGTCAGTGCCGTGGTAAAGCTTACCTTATAGCTTGCCAGCACACGGGCACTGGTAACGGTTTTCAAAAATTCTGCCGGAGACAACTGGGCAGTAAAGATAACCAGCGAGCACAGAGGGATGATGACAATCAGGCTGAGTATGGTGATGGTCACACCAAGGGATAAACCGAAGCCCGGTATGACCCTCCTCTGCTTTCTTTTATTCTGTTTCAATGTCCATTCATTCCCTTCTGTCTCGTGTTCTGTTTCTTACGATTCGCCTTCATAGATGCTGTCAAATACAGCACCATCCGCAAAATGCTTTTCTGTCGCTTCTGCCCAGCCGCCAAAATGTTCGATGTTGGTCAGGTCAAGATTGTTGGTGATGATCCACTTGCCATCCTCCGGAATGAAAGTGATGGTATTGCTGTTTGTATCTGCCGTGTATTCCTTCAGAATGGTTTCATTGGACGGACGATAGAAATTCTGTGCTTCTACTTCCTGTGCTTCATCGGAATACAGATATTCCAGATATGCTTCTGCTACATCACGGGTACCTCGGCTATCCACAACCTCGTCAACCACAGCAACCGTAGGCTGGCACAGGATGGATACCGACGGA
>CAMBYS010000101.1 GCA_945872165.1 uncultured Clostridia bacterium
GGTGTGCAGTCGCCACGGAAGGTGTGCAGGCTTTTGAGTGCCTGATAAAAGGTTTCCTGTGTCAGATCTTCCGCAAGGTCAGGATTGCCGGTCAGCGAGCACAGATACCGGTATACCTTCTGCGCATGCTGTTCATATAAAGAATCCTCTCTGCGCCGCATGATGCTCACCCCCCAATATGTTGGCTTCTGTCTGTTAGTGCATCTGAGAAGCAATTTGTTACACGAAAACCGGATTTTTTACAAAAAAATTTTTTATGATATAAAAAATAAGGCTCACTGTAAACCCGCAGGTACACAGTGAGCCCGTTTGTTATGATTTTCCTGTTCCGGCATACCGAAACCGGCAGCCATTATTTGCACTGGTCCGGCTGCTTGGATTTGCCGTTGTACTTCTGCGTTGCCGCAGGCACACCGTTTTCAATCAGCTCGGAAACCGCCAGAACCGCACGGTTCACCGCGTCCTGCATCGCCGGCATTTCCTCCTCTGTCACATTGGACAGCACCCAGTCCGCCAGATCGTAATCCGGATGCGGCTTCGCACCTACACCAACTTTAATGCGCGGGAACTGGTCAGAACCCAGCATAAAAATGATGTTTTTCACGCCGTTCTGTCCGCCGGCAGAGCCTTTGGGACGAATGCGCAGCGTGCCCACCGGCAGGGAAATGTCATCGAAAATGACCAGAATATGCTCCGGCGGGATTTTGTAAAAGTCAGCCGCCTGTGCCACAGCATCACCGGAGGCATTCATAAAGGTTTGGGGCTTGACCAGCAGGCAGCGATGTCCGCCAAGAACAGCTTCGCCGGTCAATGCCTGAAACCGGGAACGGTCACAGCGCACATTGTGTTTTTTACACAGTGCATCCATCACACGGAAACCGGTGTTGTGGCGGTTGTTCTCGTATTTTTTGCCGGGATTGCCGAGACCTACTACCAGCCAGTCAATGGGCTGGACAGCAGGCTTGTTTTTTTCTTCCTGTTCGAGTTTTGCGAAAATATCAAAAATAGACATATAAGTGAATCAGCCTTCTGCAGAAATAATAAAGTAGTATACGGGCTGGCCGCCGTTGATGATGGTAACTTCTGCTTCCGGAGCTTCCTTGCGTACCATTTTTTCAATGCGTGCTGCATCCTCCTCTGTCATATCCTCACCATAGATGATATTGACAAAGGAACATTCCTTTTTGCACAGCTCACGTACCATCTTCTTGACAGCATCATCCAGCTTGCGGCTGTTGGCACACAGCTTGGATTCCAGCAGGGAAAGATATTCGCCTTCCTTGATCTTCTTGCCGTCAAAATCAGAATTGCGTGCAGCATAGGTTACCTGACCGGAACGGACATTGGCAGCCGCATCCAGCATGGCCTCACGGTTTTCATCCATTTCCATGCTTTCATCAAAGGACAGCATAGCAGAAATACCCTGCGGGATATTCTTGGTGGGGATGATAACAACCGTTTTGCTCTCGCACAGCGGAACGGCCTGCTCCGCAGCCATAATAATATTCTTGTTGTTGGGCAGGACAAAGACAATCTCAGCCGGAACTGCATCAATGGCATGCAGAATGTCATCGGTGGATGGGTTCATGGTCTGACCGCCCTGTACCATCTGGTCCACACCCAGATCATGGAATACATTGACCAGACCATCACCGGCAGCCACGGAAACAAAGCCGTATTTCTTTTCCGGTTCCGCAATCTGGCGTGCCTTGCTCTCCAGACCGGAAGCTTCCTCCACAATCTTAGCGGAATGCTGCTGGCGCATGTTTTCAATTTTGACCGTCAGCAGCTGACCGAATTTCAGACCTGCTTCCAGTGCCTCATTGGGCTGGTCCGTGTGTACATGTACCTTGACAATATCGTCATCCTCTACCACAACCAGACTGTCGCCGATGCTGTTGAGGAAAGAACGCAGGCGCTGGACATTGCGTGCCTTATCCTTACGCTCCGCAATAAATTCGGTACAATAGGTAAAGGTAATATCCTCATCCTTGATATCCGAGAAGGTTGCGCCGGACTTCTGTTCTGCAGCAGGCTCTGCAATGACACGTTCCTTGTGAATGCCATTGTAAGCATCGTTCATGCCTTCCAGCACCGTCAGGAAGCCAAAGCCGCCTGCATCAACCACACCGGCTTTTTCCAGAACCGGGTTCTGATGGGTGGTTTCTGCCAGTGCTTCATGACCGACACGCAGTGCTTCACGCAATACCTCTGCACAACCGATTTCCGGGTTGGACTGGCACATTTCCACCACATGCTGTGCGGCAACACGGGATACGGTGAGAATGGTGCCTTCTGCCGGCTTCATAACTGCCTTATATGCAGCCTGTACACCCTCCTGCAGGGCCAGGGCCAGATCCTGACCGTTGGCCTGCTTACATTTTTTCAGCTGCTTGGACATGCCGCGGAACAGCAGGGAAAGGATAACACCAGAGTTACCCCGGGCGCCGCGCAGCAGTGCAGATGCGGTTTTTGCGCTGGCAGTGGGCAGATCCACATCGGTCAGACGGGACAGCTCGTTTTTGGCAGATGCCATGGTCAGCGACATGTTGGTACCGGTATCTCCATCCGGTACCGGGAATACGTTCAGTTCGTTCGCTTCCTCTTTTTTCTCTTCAATGGACAGTGCGCCTTCAATCACCATGGCACAGAATAACTGTCCGTCTATCAGCTTTGACAAAGCAATTGCCTCCTTTAAACTCAATCACGTGTCTGTTTCAACACGCAGGGACAGTTCATCAGTCCGCACGGATTGCATCGACATAAATGTCAACATTTTTTACATCAACGCCGGTCATCTTCTCCACATTATAGCGAACCTCATTGATAATCGAACGGCAGATGGTTGCGATATTGACACCATGTTCCACAGCCAGATGCAGATCAATATTGACACCGCCATCCTCAGCTTCTGTAATACGGACACCGCGGGACATATTTTCCCGGCGGAGCAGATGTGCGATACCATCAGAAACGGAACGAATGGTCATTCCCTTTACGCCGAAACAGCTCATAGCCGCATAACCTGCGATATCTGCCAGAACTTCCGGCGCGATGTTGATAAATCCGAGATCGGCTTTAATCGTCATCACAATTCCTCCTCTATTCTTACGAATTGAATCCTGTTGGTGCTCAAAGTAAGTCATTCTTATTTTATAATATTTTTACGCCTGCGACAAGAGGATTTTACAATTGCCGCTGTATTTATCCGCTGTTTTTACCAGGATGAGGCATATTTGCGGAAAAAATTCATAAAATCAGGGGAAGAAACAAACAAATGTTTGCTTTTTGGCAGAAACTCCGGTACAATAAAGATAGTAAGAGGACATGGAAATACCATATCACCATAGGATGAGAGGAAAGGGAGTGCCGGCATGCGTCCGATTTCTGAAAAACAACGACAAATCCTGGCTTATATCCGGGAATGTACCGCCCAACAGGGCTATCCGCCATCTGTCCGGGAGATTGCAGCGGCAGTTGACCTGCGGTCACCATCCTCTGTCCATGCCCATCTCAAGCATCTGCGGGAGTTGGGCTATCTGGAACAGGAGGATGGCAAAACCCGTACCGTCAAGCTGGCAGGGCATACCAATGGCATCGAAGTGCCGCTGCTGGGACGGGTTGCCGCCGGTATGCCGATTCTCGCCGTGGAGGAAGCAGAACGTATGCTGCATGTGGATCTGGATGGGAAGCATGGCAGCTTTTTTGCCCTGCGTATCCGGGGTGATTCCATGGTAAATGCAGGCATTCTGGATGGAGATTATATCGTTGTGCGCAGTCAGAATTATGCCCGGCAGGGACAGATTGTGGTTGCCATGCTGGAGGATGAAGCAACCTGTAAGCGTCTGGAAAAAGAAAATGGCCATATCTGGCTGATGCCGGAAAATCCGGATTATGACCCGATTCCCGGCGATTATGCCAGAGTGATCGGTGTCGTGGTCAAGGTCATTCGGGATTATCCGGTATGAGGCTGGAGGATCATGTCCGCTTTGTGCGGGGAATCGGACCGAAAAAAGCGGAATTGCTGCAAAAGCTGGGAATTGAAACATTGGCAGATGCCATTGGCTGCTATCCACGGGGATATGAGGATCGGACACGGATTATCCCGATTGCACAGCTGGTGGACGGGGAAAAGCAGTGTATCCATGCCATTGTAGGAGCACAGCCTGCCACTGCCCATATCCGCAAGGGAATGGATGTCACACGCTGCAAGGTATTTGACAGCAGCGGGAGTATTGCCCTGCGGTTTTTTAACAACCGATATGCAGCTGCCGGGCTGGAAGTGGGGCAGGAATATGCCTTTTATGGCAAGGTGCAGGCAGAAGGCAGAAGCTTTGTGATGCTGGCACCGGAATTTGAACCGGTCAGCCGGGAAAGCCGTACCGGACGTATTTTACCCATTTATCCCCTGACTGCCGGTTTGTCACAAAAGGATTTGTATCGGGTAACCGATGCGGCATTACAGGCAGCGGGTGATGTGAAGGATTTTCTGCCGGAGGACATTCGGAACCGGCAGAAGCTGCCGCCTTTGGGGAAAGCACTGCCTTATATCCATCGCCCGCAGACCATGGAGCAGGCGCAGCAGGCACGGCACCGCATGGTATTTGAGGAGCTGTTTCTGTTATCCTGCGGCATGGGGTTCCTGCGCTCCGGCAGGGAAGGCAAACAGGGTGCCAGACTGCGGGATTTAAGCCTGGGTGCCTTTTATCGGGCACTGCCCTTTGAACTCACAGGCGCACAGCGACGGGCGATTGAAGCATGTACCATGGATATTGCAGCGGGAAAGCCTTTGCGCCGGCTGGTACAGGGCGATGTGGGCTCCGGTAAGACCATGGTAGCTGCTGCTTTGTGCTGTCTTGCAGCGAATAACGGGCGGCAGGCAGCGATTATGGCACCGACAGAGCTGCTGGCACAGCAGCATATGCAGACCCTTGGGCCATTGCTGCAGAAGTTGGGCATTTCCTGCGGACTGCTGACCGGTTCACTGGGAGCAAAGAAAAAACGGGAAATCACACAGCAGATGGAAGATGGCACTTTGTCTGTGGCAATCGGCACCCATGCATTGCTCAGTGAGCAGGTAAGGTTCCATGACCTTGCGGTTGCGGTGGTGGATGAGCAGCACCGGTTTGGTGTCAATCAGCGTGCCAGCCTGACAGAAAAAGGCGAAAATGTTCATCTGCTGGTCATGTCTGCCACACCCATTCCCCGTACCCTTGCCCTGTTGATTTATGGGGATCTGGATGTTTCCATCATTGATGAACTGCCGCCGGGACGGCAGAAAATTAAGACCTATGCGGTAAGTGAGAAAACCCGTCCGCGGATTGACCGGTTTATTGACAATCAGTGCGCAGACGGCGGGCAGGTTTATGTGGTATGTCCCCTGGTAGAGGACAGTGAGAACATAGATTGCGTGCGCAACAGTGCGGAACATACGGCGGAACGGCTGGCGAAGGTATTGCCCCACCGGACGGTCGGTCTCGTGCATGGCAGGACAAAGGCAGCGGAAAAGGAACAGATCATGTCAGACTTTGCCGAGGGACGCATAGATATTCTGGTTTCCACTACCGTGATTGAGGTGGGGGTAAATGTGCCCAATGCCACACTGATGGTGGTGGAGGATGCGGACTGCTTTGGCTTGTCCCAGCTGCACCAGCTGCGGGGACGGGTAGGTCGTGGAAACCGGCAGTCCTTCTGTATTTTTTATGGTGCAGACCGGGGTGCGGAGGCACGGGAACGGCTGAGCACACTGGTGCATACCAATGATGGCTTTGTGATTGCCCAGAAGGATCTGGAAATGCGTGGCGCCGGAGATTTCTTCGGGACACGGCAGCATGGGTTGCCGCCGATGAAGATGGCGAACCTGGCGGGAGATACCAGACTGCTGGAGCAGGCAAGGCAGGAAGCGGATGCGCTGCTGGAGCAGGACCCGGAGCTGGAGGGGCAGCCGCTGCTCAAAGCGAAGGTGCAGAAGCTGTTCTCCCAGTATGGGGAGGGAGCGTTCAATTAGTCTGAAGGGCTTTGTCGCATATCAGGGGATTACAATTTGGAAACATTCCCTGATATATCTTTACAAAATGCGCAAAGAGGGGTATAATGCTTTTCAAGTATTTGGCAGTTATGCCAAAAATCTGTGCTGAAATGTAAAAGGAGAGATTTTTATGAAGTGGAGAAAACAGGCAATGAGCGCTGTGCTCACAGGCTGTCTGGCAGCAGGTATGCTGGCTCCGGCAGCATTGGCGGCAGAACCGCAGGCGGAGGTTTCGCAGCAGAAGGTACAGCAGGTTGCAGAAGCAGTTCTGGAAAAACAGTCTGCTTATAATGATGCCTATCTCCTGACTCAGAGCAGCTATTATGTGGAAAGCGTACTGGATTTTGTCACTCAGTACGCCTATGTGTACGACAAATATGGCCAGGTGAAGAAAATGACGGAGCATCTGCTTTTGCCGGGAGAAGATGATGCATTGACAGAAGATCCGTCTGAACAGGTAACTACTGTTTATACCTATGATGCAAACGGCAATGTTACCCGGGAAGAAAGTCCGAATGAACTGTATGTTTATCAGTACAATGCAGCAGGGGATCTGACAAAGGAAACCTATACGGATAAAAAAGACAAGGAAAATAATTATTCCGCTGTTTATACCTATACCAGTGGCCGGGTAACCAAGGTTACGACTACCTTCCCCAATTTGGACAACCTCAAGCTTGTGATGACCGTTAGCTATGATACCAATGGCAATGTCTCCAAAAAAGTCATCAGCTATGAAGGCGAAGCAATTGAGCAGATTACTTACAGCTATGATGCCAATGGCAACTGCATCTCCATGAAGGATGATATTTTTGACGGTATGCCGGAGTACACCAGCTTTGATTATGACGAGAACAACAACTGCGTCCGCGAAACCTGCGGTGATGACCGTGTTGTACACGATTATGAGCTGGTAACCGACTGGAGAGCCGCACATCCGTCTACGGTTGACAAGCTGTTTGATGATGTGGCCCCTACCGCATGGTATTACACTTATGTGCAGAACGCATATGATATGAACCTGATGGAAGGCGTAGACAATACGCACTTCAACCCGAATAAGACGCTGAACCGTGCAACACTGGTACAGATTATGTACAATGAGGCAGGCCGTCCGGCAGTTACCGGCAAGACCGGTTTTACCGATGTCAAGGAAGGCCAGTGGTATTACAAGGCAGTTCTGTGGGCTGAGCAGAATAAGGTAACCTCCGGTATTGGCGGCGGCAAATTTGGCCCGACCTCTCCGGTATCCAGAGAACAGATGGTAACCATTCTGTACAACTATGAGAAAAAGCCGGAAGCAGACCGCACCGTACTGGAAAAGTATCCGGATGCAGACCAGATTCATGACTGGGCAATGGACGGCATGGCTTGGGCAGTAGGCGAAGGCGTTATTGTCGGTGATCAGCAGAAGGATGGAAGCGTTTACCTGAATCCGCGCAAGACCGCAACCCGTGCACAGGCTGCAGTAGTTCTGAGTAAGTATTTTGCAGAGAAAAAGTAACAGATGAATGAGAAAGGGACGCACGCAGGTGCGTCCCCTTTTTTTGTCAAAAAGAAAAACTGCCGGAACCAATTGATTCCG
>CAMBYS010000102.1 GCA_945872165.1 uncultured Clostridia bacterium
TTCAAAAAGGAAAACGCTCCCTTCGGACTGACCGGATGGAGCGTTTGTTTTGCTTGACGGTATAACCGGATTCTGTTAAGATAACACTGCAATAAAAAGCAAGAAGCAACCGCTAAACACCACTAAAGCAATTACTTCTTAGCTAATTCGTCTTTCAGGCGGACACCGTCATCGGTATGTCTTTGCCCTCTTTGTACCTTTAGCATAGCATGTTGCTGTTATGTTGTCAATCATTTCAGATAGAGACCCCCCTGCCGAAAGGATATTTTTATGTTAGACCAGATTCGTGTGATTGTGTCCGATTTTGATGGTACGCTGCTGGATGATGAAAAGCGTTTGCCGGAAGGATTCCCTGCCCTGCTGGATGCGCTGGAGCAGCGGAACATTCGATTTATTGCCGCCAGCGGACGGCAGTATTATAACATCCGTGCCCAGCTGCCGGACGGCATGGCAGACCGTGTGGATTATATCGCGGAAAACGGTGCCATGACCGTGCGAAACAATGAAATCTGCTGGGTGGATGAAATGCCTGCCGCAGATGTAACGGAAATTGTGCAGACCATCCGTCAGACAGAAGGCGCTTATCCCATCCTCTGCGGTGCACAATGTGCATACTTTGAAAATGGAGATATAGAAGAAATGTTATTTCATGCCGGTCTGTACTATGCCCGGCTGAAGCTGGTGCCCGATGTACTGGAAGTCATTTCTGATGATGCCATCTGTAAGATTGCCGTATTCCACAATCATGATGCGGAGCATGTTTCCTATCCGGCACTGCTGCCCTATTCTGACCGGATGCAGGTTGCTCTGTCCGGTGACTGCTGGGTGGATGTCATGAACAAATCGGTCAGCAAGGGTGCTGCCCTGCAGGAGCTGCTCCGCCGGATGGACATTGCACCGGAACACTGCATGGCTTTTGGGGATTATCTCAATGATATGGAGCTGCTGGAGGTCAGCGGACATCCCTATGTCATGGAAAATGCCCATCCGCAGCTGCTGGAACGGTTCCCCAACACCAGCGGACATAACAACCATGGCGGCGTAGTCACCACCATCTGCCGGGAACTGGGGATTGAGGTATAAAGGGGCTTATTTCGCTCCAATTTTCTCCACCTTTGTGCCGGTATAATAATGCTGTAAAATCTCCTGATAGCTGCTGCCCTGTTCTGCCATACATTTAGCGCCATATTGGCTCATGCCTACCCCATGACCATAGCCCTGGGTATGGAAGGTAATGGACGTATCTGTGGTTTTGATGGTGAAATGGGTGGAATTTAACCCCAGCAGCTCCCGTACCCGGGTGCCCTTGAAGGATTTTCCGCCGATTTTACAGGAGGTAACGCCACCGGCTTCAGAGGATTCGATCTCGGTAAACCAGGTCTTGGGCAGACCGGTCAAATTGATATCCGGTTCCTCTGCCAGCATAATCTGCCGGAATTCCTCCGCACCAAAGGTTTTGGAGGCATCATATTCCGGACAGGCATCATCGCCGGCGCTGTCCACAGCCACCAGATAGGGGATATCTGTTCCCCAGACACTGACTGCGGATTCCGTCTGCTGTGCTGCCGCAGAATGAAAAACAGCCGCAATCGGGCTGCCGTTATAGGTGACAATTTCTCCCTCTGTCGCCTTGACGGCAGCCTGTACTTTTTCTGTCCATTCCTTTGCCTTTTTGCCCCACAGGGATTCCGCCTGGGTATCCAGCTCCACAAAGGCAGCACAATGGGTATAATCATCACATACCGCTGCATCCGGATGGGTTTCATCCTGTCCCAGAGATTGTTTATATACAGCAAAGGTACGTGCTGCGGCAGCCTGAGCCTGTAAAGCGGCTTCCGGGAAAGAGGCAGGCATTTCTGCCGCTACGGCACCTGCCGTATACTCCTCCAGTGTCATTTCCTTTACGGTGCCATGGACTGAGACTGCAATCATTGCTGCATCCTCCTGTGCTTCTGCTCCGCTTCCTGCATCTTCACCGGTATCCTCTGCATTTTGCCCAGCCGATGCCTGCGAATCCAAAATATTTTCTACATTTTGGACCGTATGGATTTTTTCTTCCCCATCCCCTCTTTTTTGGTAATATTGGAATCCTAATGGTGCAATGTATACCAGAAATATGACCATTATCACCAAGAAAAATACGCGTTTCATGACATATTTCCTTCCTTTCCGGCTCCCCTCCGTATTTGACATACTTGCAGGATTGATGTAATATATAATTCATCAAAAGTACTCTTGTTCTGTCTTTTGTTGCATATACCCACTTTTTACAGAAGATGGAATACCTGAATGACGAGGTGATACCTATGGTTGACATGATGAAAAACATGCGTTCTTCTGTCATTGACAATCTATGCAATAATTTCCAGGAAAATAACCTGATTCAGCCGAAGATGTTCTCCAAGTATGGTGTCAAGCGTGGTCTGCGTAATGCGGATGGCACCGGTGTTCTCGCCGGCATTACCTGTGTATCCAATGTACATGGTTATATGGTCAATGAAGGTGAAGTAGAACCGATTGAAGGCCGTCTGACTTACCGCGGCCATAACCTCTATGATCTGCTGGATGGCTTTGATGCGGAGGATCGTTTTGGTTTCCCGGAAACCTCTTATCTCCTGCTGTGCGGTTCTCTGCCCAATCAGGAGCAGCTGGATGACTTTACTGAGCTGCTGGCAGATAATACGGCTCTGCCGGATGGCTTCACGGAGGACGTCATCATGCGTGCTCCCAGCCGTGACCTGATGAACAAGCTGGCGGTTTCTACCTTGGCATTATATTCCTATGACCCCAATCCGGATGATACCAGTCTGGAAAATATTGTCCGTCAGTCTGTCAATCTGATTGCCAAATTCCCGGTTATCATTTCCCATGCCTATCAGGCCAAGCGCCGGTATTTTGACAATGCATCCATGTTCCTGCATATGCCGGACCGCAACTATACCACAGCGGAAAATATTCTCAGCCTGATCCGTCCGGACGGTATGTTTACCCGTGAGGAAGCGATGCTGCTGGATCGCTGTCTGATTATCCATGCAGAGCATGGCGGCGGTAACAACTCCGCCTTTACCACCCGCGTGGTATCCTCCTCCGCAACCGATACCTATTCTGCCATTGCTGCTGCCATTGGTTCCCTGAAGGGTCCCCGTCATGGCGGTGCAAACCTGCGTGTATGCAAGCAGTTTGATGAAATGAAGGCAAACATTTCCAACTGGGAGGATGAGGATGAGGTACTGGATTACCTGTGCAGGATTCTGCGTAAGGAAGCCGGTGACGGCTCCGGTCTGATCTACGGCATGGGTCATGCGGTATATACCCTGTCTGACCCCCGTGCGGTTGCACTGAAGAATACTGCCCGTCCCCTTGCTGCACAGAAGGGCTTTGAACGGGAATTCAATCTCATTGAGCTGACGGAACGTCTGGCACCGGAGGCTTTCTACCGTGTCCGCGGCGAGCATAAAATTATGTGTGCCAATGTGGATATGTATTCCGGTCTGGTATATGAGATGCTGGGCATTCCCCAGGAAATGTATACTCCGCTGTTTGCTGCTGCCCGTATTGTCGGCTGGCTGGCACACCGCATTGAGGAAGTAAGCACCGGCGGCAAGATCATCCGTCCGGCATACAAGCCGATTATCTCCCGTTCCAGCTACGTTTCTATGGGTGACCGATAAAATGTAAATGTGATTTTTTTCCATAAAAAAGAGGATGCCTGAAAAAATGGCATCCTCTTTTTTATTTTCCCCCTTCTTCATGCAGCTCCGCTGTCCGGTAAAAAAAAGAACTGCCAATGCGGGGGAAGCACTGGCAGTTCTCGCATGTCGTGGAAGTTTTGGGGGATGATAAAAACACAACATGCACAATTGGGGATGATATAAAGCACTATCTGGGGGATATGACGTGCTTTAAACAAAATTGGGATTTTGTCGGGCCCGCTTGTCTCCAAACGAGCTTGGCATTATTATAACGCATCCCATTGGAAAAAGTCAATACATCTGATCCGCTTCTATTGAAATTTCATAAAAATTTCATGTGTTCAACCTGTGTTGAAAAAAATCGTCTGTTAAAACAGGCTGGTGGGGTCAACCGATTCTTCTCCCCGTGAAACTGCCAGATGCAGATGCACGCCCTGCTTCTGTTCCAGCGGCATGGGATCCCCCAATACGGCAATCTGTTTTCCGCCGGAAACCGTGTCTCCCTCAGCAACAGAAATGTCATCCAGTCCGGCATAAACACTGGTCAGATCCTGGGCATGGCTGAGCACCACATATTTGCCATAGATCGCGTCATCGCCTACCGTTACCACAGTGCCGTCTGCAATGGCACATACTGCATCACCCTTTTTGCCGGTGTAATCCACCGCTTCATGGGTACGCCAGTCCTGGGTGGTCTCATCATATTCCAGGGTGTCGCTGGAGAATGGACGCAGGATATCACTGGTCACAGGCGGGGTAAATGCCGGCTCTGCCGCTGTCTCTCCCTCCGGCTCGGATGCTGTCGTTTCCTCTGCCGGTTCTTCCTGTTCTGCAGCTTCCTCCGGCTCTGTCTCCTCTGCCGGTTCCGTATCCAGGGCAGGTACCCGGTCCAGAGCTTCCGATGCGGTGACACTGTCATCTGCTTCATATAAATAGCCGTCCATAGGGTCCTCCGTCTCACTGGAGGTGGGCAGGGCAAACAAGACATAGGCTGCCACGGCAATGGCCATCAGGCACAGCATCAGGATCATGTAAAAGCTTTTGTCCTCATTCCACCACTGTGCCCCGTTGGATTTTTTCATGTGAACATCTCCTTCCATTTCTGGTAGTATGGACAGGGATAGGGGGAAATATACTGGGGTTTCCGGTTATACCGGCGGTTTTCGGGTAAAATATTTGCAAAATCTTCCCGTATTCCTTCGAGGAAACAAAAAAACTGTTGCATTCGGTCTCAGGCTGTGTATAATAGTATTTGGTTTTATAAACTGCAATAAAAAGTTTAGTATTAGTAAAGGAGGGCCCGCGCCGGCAAACGGCAGTCTGCAGGGCTTTTTTTCGGCTTTTTGCATACTCCCGCCGGTCCAATATGAAAATCGGTTCAAAACTCAAACGGATGCGGATTCAAAACGGTCTGACACTGGAGGAGCTGGCTTCCCGGTGTGAGCTGACCAAAGGCTTTTTATCCCAGCTGGAACGGGATTTGACCAGTCCTTCCATTGCTACGCTGGCAGATATTCTGGAAGCCCTGGGTTCTTCCCTGTCGGAATTTTTCCACGATTCCCCCCAGGAACAGGTGGTCTTTCATCAGTCGGATTTCTTTGAAGATGAACGGGAGGGCTGTACCATCCGGTGGATTGTGCCCAATACCCAGAAAAATGACATGGAGCCTGTGCTGGTGGAAATCCCGGAGGGTGGACAGTCCTTTTCTTCCGGTCCCCATAATGGGGAAGAATTCGGCTATGTCCTTACCGGCTCGGTGACACTGGTAACAGATACCGCATCCTATGCCGTCCGGCAGGGGGAAACCTTTTATCTGGACGGAAAAACCAGCCATTACATTCGCAACGACAAAAAACGAACAGCACAGATTTTATGGGTATGTACCCCGCCGCTGTTCTGAGATCACAAAAAAATTCATCAGGAGAGGGAAATGAAGAAACTCATCGAACTGAAAAACATCGTCAAGGATTTTGACGGTCAGCGGGTGCTCCAGGGCATTTCGCTGGATATTTATGAAAATGAATTTGTCACCCTGCTGGGTCCCTCCGGCTGCGGCAAAACTACCCTGCTGCGTATCATTGCCGGATTTCTTGATGCAGATGACGGTCAGGTATTGTTTGACGGACAGGATATTTCCGGTCTGCCCCCCTATAAGCGTGAGGTCAACACCGTATTCCAGAAATATGCCCTGTTCCCCCACCTCAATGTCTATGACAACATTGCCTTTGGCCTGAATCTGAAAAAGGAACCAAAGGATGTCATTGAACAGAAGGTCAAGCGTATGCTGCGTCTGGTCGGTCTGCGGGGCTTTGAAAAGCGCCGGATCAATCAGATGTCCGGCGGTCAGCAGCAGCGTGTTGCTATTGCCCGTGCACTGGTCAATGAACCCAAGGTACTGCTGCTGGATGAGCCGCTGGGTGCATTGGATCTGAAGCTGCGCAAGGAAATGCAGCGGGAACTGAAAAATATCCAGCAGGAAGTAGGCATTACCTTCATCTTTGTCACCCATGACCAGGAAGAAGCCCTGACCATGTCGGACAAGATTGTGGTCATGAAGGAAGGCGAAATTGAACAGATCGGTTCCCCGGTGGATATCTATAATGAGCCGAGAAACCGGTATGTTGCCAACTTCATCGGAGAAAGCAACATTGTGGACGGCATTATGCCCTGTGACAACCGGGTCATCTTTGACGGTCATCCCTTCACCTGTGTGGACGGCGGCTTTGCCAAGGATGAGGAAGTGGATGTGGTCATTCGTCCGGAGGATCTGGATATTGTTCCGCCGGAAGAAGGTCTGCTGCGTGGTCAGGTCAAGTCCGTTCTGTTCAAGGGTGTACATTATGACACCATCGTGGAAACCCGTCAGGGTACTTCTATCACAGTCAAAATGAACATTACCGAGGAAAAGCCAGTCATCAATGAAGCTGCCGGGGAACTGATGGATGCAGACAGCTTCTATCTGGATACCGAGGACGTAGCGGAGCTGACTGAAGCGATGATTATTGCCCGTTCCAATGCCCAGGCATGGAAAAAGGATTCGGAAGAACCGGTATCCATCACCAAAATTTCCTATGATATCAAACCGGAAAACGGACGGTATCCCGTCACCTTTGCCACTGCTGCCGGCACCTCTGTCACGGTAGATATGATTGTAGAGGATGCCAACCGCGTGGTTTCCGAGCAGTATCAGGAAGAAATTTATGCGGTAAACTTCTCCAAGTCAGTGGATGACATCAAGGAATCCCTGACCCTGGATCAGGACCTGATGATCTGGGCAGATGCCTCTGCCTGGAGCCTTGCACCGGAGGATGAAGGTGCACGCATCCGTATTACCGATGTCATCTACACCTTTGACTGGGAGCATATCACCCCGGGCGTATATGACATCACCTTTGCCACCAAGGGTTCGGAATACAAGGTTGCCACCACCGACCGCACTGAGCCGGGTGATCTGGTAGGTTTGAAGTTTACACCGGATGACATCCATATCATGAGAAAGGGGTAAGCACATGAAACAGTTCCGTTCCATGGCGTATCCCTATGTGGCATGGATCACCATTCTGATTATTCTGCCCATGCTGCTGATTATCGCCTATGCATTTACCGTAGAAGGCACGGCATTTTTCCAGGGACAGTTTACACTGGACAATTTTGCACGATTTTTCAGTGATGCGGTATTTTTACAGGTGTTAATCCGCTCCATGCGCACTGCCATCATTACCACCATTGTCTGTCTGCTGCTGGGCTATCCCGCTGCCTATGCCATTTCCCGTTCCGGCATGAGCAGCACCAAGCTGATTCTTGTCATCACGCTGCCTACCTGGATCAATATGCTGGTGCGCACCTATGCCTGGGTTGGCATTCTGCAGGATAATGGTCTGCTCAATCACCT
>CAMBYS010000103.1 GCA_945872165.1 uncultured Clostridia bacterium
AACATACGCAGACAGACTTGTCTATTATGTGTGATACTGTGCCGCCGTGCAGAAATACCGAAGCGAATTCAATGTCATGCTGTTCGCTCCTTTTCGTCACTGCTTGATACATTATAACACAAAAAATTTTTATGTGCAGCCTGTCTGACAGATGCTGCAAAATAACAATCTCTGAGGATGTATTGATATGTTTATGGAATTAACATGACAAGCGTGCCTGCTACAATGGAAATCAGCCCGACAGCGGATTTTTTCGACAGCCGTTCATGAAATACCACATAAGAAAATGCAACCGTTACCAAAATGCTCAGTTTATCAATCGGTACGACAACACTGGCAAGGCCATCCTGCAGCGCTTTGTAGTAACATAACCAGGAAGCACCGGTGGCCAGTCCTGACAGGCAGATAAAGCCAAGCTCTTTTTGGGGAATGTTCCGTATGGTATGCTGCTTTCCTGTGGCAAATACCATAACCCATGCCATAACCAGTACAACACCGGTGCGGATTGCTGTACCGAGGTTGGATTCCACACCGGAAATGCCGATTTTTCCTAAAATAGCAGTAAGACTTGCAAAAACCGCAGAGCCAACAGCATAAAGCAGCCAGCCATTCCCCTTTATCTGCTGGGGATCGGTGTCCTTCTTTTCAATCATCAGGAAAGTACCGGTAGCAATAACCACAACGCCGATGGCTTTTGGTATACTGATTTCTTCATGCAGGAAAAGAAAGGCCAAAAGGATTGTCAGGATGGTACTGGACTTATCAATGGGGACAACCTTATTGATATTGCCAAGCTGCAGCGCTTTGAAATAGCAGAGCCAGGAAGCTCCGGTGGCCAGACCCGAAAGAATCAAAAACACGAGGGTTTTGCTTTCTATAGAACCCACCTGATTCTGCGAGCCAACGACGAACACCATCAACCATGAGAAAACCAGTACCACAATGGTACGGATTGCCGTTGCCACATTGGAATCTGTTTTGCGAATGCCGCATTTTGCCAAAATAGAGGTCACACCCGCAAAAAATGCCGAACCAAATGCAAACACAATCCACATAACATTCACTCCTTTAACGGATAATCGGCACTTCCGACTGTTTTCATGCAGTACAGATTTGCCGGATCTTTTTCTTTTCGCCCAGGCGAATGATCGTGGCTGCAGCCAAATCATAAAAAACAATCCAAAGAATCATTTTTCATTGTGATGCTGCCCCACCTTTATATTCTTATTATAGCACCAACAGTATCTGAATGGCTATAACTATGGTGTCATTCTTTTCCCGGAAGGCGAGAAATGTCCCGGCTATACCCGGCGCCTTTATTCACGAATACATCTCTTGTCAATCAAAGAAGCTTCTCCCCCAGTGTCTGCTTATGATATCAGGTAACATGCAGGAGAAATGGTGTGTGTCCAAAATGCTGAAAAATTATTCCATTCCCAAAGAAAGCACCTGATTTCACACAGAATCAGGTGCTTTTTTCATCTATATATGCAAACTCTGGACAGTGCTTAAAAACCGTTGAATATCTGCCGAAGGATGCTTTGCGTAAAGCAGTCCATAGGGAATGGCATGATCCCATTCCACCGGAATGGTCACCAGCGAAGGATGCACATCACGCCAGCATTCCAGTGTCACCATCACATTACCGGTCTGTGCACAGCGGTTGAACACTTCCATGTCATAAAACTGCGGGGTATCTTCAATCCGGATCAGCGGATGCTGTTCAATCTGTTCCCGAATCTGATCGACTACCCTGGAATCTCCACGCTTTACCATCATCAATGTCTGACCATATAGGTCTTCTATGGTCAGACGTTCTTTTTGTGCCAGTGGGTGTTCTCTGGACACAGCACAGCAGTGCTGAAATGTGCCCAGCTGATAGAAATTACAGCGGTCCAGCCATTGTCTGGAATCACATACACCGACCAGAAAATCAAACTTCTCTCCCAAAGCGGAAATTTCAGAGAGAATGCCCTGATGATCGTCTTCAAAGGGAACGATATGCAGTTTATAGCCGGGAAATGCCTGATTCACCTGATACCATAAATCCATGAACGGTTTACAGGGATTCAGAATTGAACTGCCAATGCAGAAGGTAGTTTCCGCTCTGTCAGATTCCCAGCGTGCTTCCGCAAGCGCTTTTGCTGCATATTCCTCCATAATTTTCGTATGACGATAGATCACCTGTCCTGCCGGAGTTAAGCGTATCCCCTGACTGGTCCGATCAAACAGCTTCAGTTCCAAATGCTTTTCCAGAACATTGATCTGCTTCATCACAGATGGCGGGGAAATGTACAGCTTTTCAGAAGCTTTGCTGAAGCTGCCGCAGTCAGCCACACACAGGAAGGTTTTTAAATTAGGATGCAGCATATATTCCTCCCTATTTGATCCATTGGTTTACGTTTTGCCTTTTCGTTAATACGATGTTACCATATCTGTTCTTCCGGGTCAAGAATTTCCGCGGTACAATAGAAATGAACCAATCAAAAGAAGGAGGTCATGGCAATGCATGCATTGATTGCATACTTTTCCCGGGCAGATGAAAACTACTTCTGTGGCGCCCTGCGTGCAGTATCCGTTGGCAATACAGAGATTGCCGCCAAGCTGCTTCAGGAAATAACCGGGGCAGATTTGTTCAAAATCGACCCCATTCAGCCCTATTCCAGGGATTACAACGAGTGTATTGCTCAGGCACAGGAAGATCAGCGCCGGGATGCCCGTCCGGAGCTGAAAACATATCCGGACAGTCTGCATGACTATGATACCATTTATCTGGGCTATCCAAATTACTGGGGTACCATGCCCATGCCAGTGTTCACATTTCTGGAGAAATTCAATTTCACAGGCAAAACCATCAAGCCTTTCTGTACGCATGAAGGCAGTGGTATGGGCCGCAGTGAAACCGATATCCAGCGGCTGTGTCCCAGTGCAAAAGTAGAACGCGGTCTGGCAATCCATGGCAGTTCCGCCGCCAAGGCAGGTCCAGCCTTGAAAAAGTGGGCAAAATAATTTCAGGAAGGTTTGACAAATGGAATATGTAACTTTGAACAACGGTGTCAAAATGCCCATGCTGGGCTATGGTGTATATCAGGTAGATCCTGCCGAAACAGAACGCTGCGTACTGGATGCCCTTGAAGCGGGCTACCGGAGCATTGATACAGCACAGGCTTATGGCAACGAAGAGGGCGTAGGTTCCGCCATCGCCAAATGCGGTATTCCCCGTGAGGAATTATTCCTTACCACCAAGGTCTGGATCACAAACGCAGGCTGTGAAAACGCCAAAGCTTCCATCGACGAATCCCTGCGCAAGCTGAAAACCGACTATGTGGATCTGCTGTTGATTCATCAGCCCTTCAATGACTACTATGGTACCTATCGTGCCATGGAGGAAGCATATCGCGCCGGAAAAGTACGGGCAATCGGTGTATCCAACTTCTATCCGGATCGTTTTATCGACCTTGCGAATTTCTGTGAGATCGTTCCAGCTGTCAATCAGGTAGAAACCCATGTATTCCAGCAGCAAAAGACAGCTAAGGCTGTTTTGCAGAAATACGGCACGCAGATCGAAGCCTGGGGTCCCTTTGCTGAGGGCAAAAATGATATGTTCCGCAACCCTGTCCTGACAGAAATCGGCGCTGCTCATGGCAAGACTTCTGCCCAGACTGCGCTGCGCTTCCTGCTTCAGAGCGGCGTGGTAGTTATTCCGAAGTCAGTGAAAAAAGAACGCATGGCGGAGAATTTCAATGTATTTGACTTCGTACTCACTCCGGAGGAAATGACACGCATTGAAGCTCTGGACACGGGAAAAAGCCTGTTTTTCTCTCATCAGGACCCGGAAACCGTAGAATGGTTCATGCAGCTTGTAAAGTGAGGAGGAAATTTCTATGGTAAAACAGACAGCCGGCCGCGATGCCCTGGGAGCATTCGCGCCGAAATTCGCAGAGCTGAATGATGATGTGCTGTTCGGAGAAGTCTGGTCCCGGGAAGATCAACTCTCCCTGAAGCTGCGCTCCATGATCACCATTACCGTTCTGGTCAGCAAGGGTATGATTGACAGCTCTTTCCAGTACCATCTGGCAACTGCCAGACAAAATGGTGTGACAAAAAATGAGATGGCTGAGATGCTTACCCATATCGCATTCTATGCCGGCTGGCCCAATGCCTGGGCAGCCTTCCGCATGGCGGTGGAGGTCTATCAGGATGATACCGGCGCAGATGGCGGTCTCTTCGGTCTGGGTGAACCAAATGATGCCTACGCCAAATACTTTGCAGGTCAATCCTACCTCAATCCCCTCACCGATTCCAATGAAACCGTATTCATTGCCAATGTGACCTTTGAACCGGGCTGCCGCAACAACTGGCACATTCACAAGGCAGAAAAGGGCGGCGGACAGCTGCTGCTCTGTACCAACGGACGAGGTTGGTATCAGGAATGGGGCAAAGAAGCCCAGGAACTCCATCCCGGTGATGTGGTTACCATTCCTGCAGGCGTCAAGCATTGGCATGGCGCAGCAAAAGACAGCTGGTTCAGCCATCTGGCAGTGGAAGTACCCGGTGAACAAACTGCCAGCGAATGGCTGGAGCCGGTGGATGCAAAAGCATATAACGCTCTATAAATGCACACAGCATACAAAAACAGCGTGGCAGTTGTCACGCTGTTTTTTTCATAGACCCGGTAATCGGAAATGATATTCTTTTTTCGTTTCATGATAAGAGACTGCCAGCTTGCAGACGTTCTTTTAAATCCAGAATCCTTTGCTCAATGAACCGGATGGTTTCCAGAAATGCCGCATCCGGCTTTCCGGTGGGATCCTCCAATCCCCAATCCTCCCGGCGGGAACAGGGCAAAAACGGGCACTGCACATTGCAGCCCATGGTAATCACGACATCGACAGGCGGCAGTTCCTCCAGCAGCTTGCTGTACTGTGTCTGCTCCATATCAATATGGTGAACCTGTTTCATCAGGCGAACAGCATCCGGATTGATATGCGGTTTGGTTTCCGTACCGGCAGAATAGCTCTCAAAGACATCCGAAGCCAGTTTCTTTCCCAACGCTTCCGCTATCTGGCTGCGGCAGGAATTATGCACACAGATAAATGCAACTTTTATCATAAGAACACCTCGTGATATGCTTTCTCATATGGATTCCCCCTCAGCCCAGCGCAACATCCAGTGCCATCATCAATGTAAATCCAACAGCAAAAAAGATGGTGCCAATATTGGAATGGGGCTCCTCTGACATTTCCGGGATCAGTTCTTCCACAACTACGTACATCATGGCACCTGCTGCCAGGCTGAGCAGATACGGAAGTACCGGACGAATCATACCAAAAGCGAGGATGGTCAGCACGGCACTGATGGGCTCAACTGCACCGGAAAGGGTTCCCAAGGCAAATGCTTTCCCCTTCCCTGTGCCTTCTGCCTGCAGCGGCATGGATACAATGGCACCCTCCGGGAAATTCTGAATGGCAATACCCACAGAAAGAGCCAATACGCCTGTGGCAGAAATCGTCATGGAACCGGAGAGCCAACCGGCATAAACTACACCCACTGCCATGCCTTCCGGAATATTGTGCAGGATCACTGCCAAAACCATCATGGTGGAACGCTGGAAACCACACTTGGGACCTTCTGCGCACTCCGCATGCAAATGCAGATGGGGAATCACATGATCCAACAGCAGCAGGAACAAAATGCCCAGCCAGAACCCCACAACCGCAGGGACAAAAGACAGCTTTCCCATAAACTCTGCGGATTCCATCGCTGGGATCAGCAGGCTCCAGATCGAAGCCGCAACCATGACACCGGAGGCAAAACCGGTGAGAGACTTCTGTACAGACCGGCGAAGGCCATTCTTCAGCAGAAAAACACAGGCTGCACCCAATGTGGTTCCTGCAAATGGCAGCAGCAGACCAATGGCAGTCTGTGACATAACAGCATTCATGCAGATCATCCTTTCTGTCATACATGACGTTAAGATATAGGATAAAAAAAGTATAGCATATTTTGTAAAGGGAAACAATGCCATTCTTCCTAATGCAAAAAAGCGTGCGCTTCCCTCTGTGGAAAACGCACGCCTTTGTATGACGTAGTTTATACTTTGCTGTTCCGTTTTACGGCACGAAGTTCAATATACCCGCGTTCGCCGCGTGGCTCCAGCTGAATCCGCGGATTGGTGTCATCCCACGCATATCCGATAACAGCCGGATCATACCGCTCCATGGCATGCTGTACGGCAAGAATTACTTCTGCATAATCCTCTTCCCGAAATGGTTCGCCCTGAAATGCCAGATATTCTGCTGCCGGAAGCGAAATGACATCAAAGCCCTCCGGCACCGGTACATTGTCCTCTGCCGCAACTTCTACACCCTGCACATAAACCGATGTGCCCGGTGCTCTGTAAGACTCCGGAAGCCACAGACAAACCGGTTCTCCGCCAAGGGAGGTCATGCTCATCAGCATACCCCATACATCACAGCCAACTTCTTCACAATAAGCAAAGTAATCCTCTGCGGCTTTGCCCCGTTTGATGATTGCCTTGCGTTCCGGCTTCTGAATGACCTGCACAAAAACACTCTGTACCTGTTTCATGTCGACATCGTCCTTTCTCAGTTCTCTGAATTTTGCGCCATAAGGAATGAACAGCGGAATCGGAACCGGATGCCGGGCATATGCCCCGGGATTGCAGCCGAATTCCCGATAAAATGCCCGTGTATATCCATCCACACTGCCAAATCCCAGATCAAACGCTACATCCGTAATACGGCAGTTTTCCTGCTTTAACCGGACAGCAGAACGGGATAACCGCAGCCGGCGTATATATTCCGCCGGTGTCAGTCCCAGACAATCCCGGAACAGCCGGTAGGAATGCCATGGGGAAAACAGAGATACCCGTGCCAGATCGGTCAAAGTAATCTCCTGTTCCAGATGGGCTTCAATATAATCCTGCATCCGCTGGACAGCCAGAATTTGTTCCTTCATGCGGTTCACCTCCTTTGTCTCTCATTCTACCTGATTGAGGAAAAAGCTTCTCGACTTTTCTTGTCAAAAAAACACGCCGCAGAAAAACTCCGCAGCGTGTCCGGTACTGATTTATTTTTTCTTGACGGAATAGCACACTTCCGTTACAAATTCATTCGGGTCTGAGGTTTCATGGGGGCTGACATAATAAATATTGAACATGGGCCCGTCAAATTCATACCCATTATCCAATGCCCAGCGGGTCACGGCATCATTGATCTCCGGCATCTGTGCATAGGAACCCCGGCAGATGGCAGAAGCGACGGTTACCTCCGGCAGCGTGCGGAATACCACATGCTCTGTATCCGGATAGGTGCCTTTGACGGTTTTCTGCACCTCCACATCCACCTCGGTTTCCTTAAATTCCTTGTCATGGAAAACAGCACAGCAGTAACAGGGATCATCCGGAATCAGATGCATATGGTCAGTTTCCTGCATCAGGGTGTTCCAAAGCAAACCTTCCTGTTCATATCCGGGAATGGTCATGCGAACCGTTGCCGCGTATCGTTCCGGAAACTTTTTCAGG
>CAMBYS010000104.1 GCA_945872165.1 uncultured Clostridia bacterium
GGGATAACCTTTTCATGCTGATCAATTACTTTTTTACCCATAACTACCATGTCACGGTGTTCCCCACCCAGGCCAAAGGCGATGCCTGCAACTTTGTGGCGGAGTATGCTGCGGCTTATGATGCATTGGTCTGTGTGGGCGGTGATGGTACCCTCAATGAGGTTGTCACCGGTCTGATGCTGTGTGAACCCAACCGCCGTCCCCGATTGGGTTATATCCCCGGCGGTTCTACCAATGACTTTGCCAATACCCTTGGCATCAGCAGTGACATGCAGACTGCGGCACAGGAATTTTGTACCGGTGAACCCTTCTGCTGTGATATCGGCCGGTTTAACGGACGGTATTTCACCTATGTGGCTGCCTTTGGTCTGTTCACAGAGGTTTCCTATGAAACCCCTCAGCCGCTGAAAAATACACTGGGACATGCTGCCTATATACTGGAAGGTGCCAAATCCCTTGCGTCCATTAAGAGCTATCACCTGAAAATCATCTGTGACGGTGAGGAAACCGAAGGCAATTTTATCTATGGCCAATGCTCCAATTCCACTTCTATCGGCGGCATTCTGAACATCGGACGCACCGGTGTCCAGCTCAATGACGGCCTGTTTGAGGTTATCCTCATTCATATGCCGGAAAATCTGCTGGTACTCAATGAAATCATCGGCAGTCTGATGACCCAGAACCTGGAAAACAGCAGCCATATCTTTTTCCGTCGAGCTAAATCGGTCACCGTTGTAGCAGAGGACCCGCTGCCCTGGACACTTGACGGGGAAGCAGGCGGCAGCTTCTGTTATTCCCATGCGGAAATTATCCCGGGTGCAGTTACCTTTAACCTCGTCCCTCAAAAGGAACCGGCAGCTCTGCCCCAGCCGGAAGAACAGCCAGAAAAGGAATAACCCTCCATGTCATATTCCACACAAAAAGATACCTGATTTGTACCATTTTTATGACTTTTCCCCTTTGTCTTTGGGGAAATCTGTATGGTACAATACAGGAAATTCATACAAAACGCAAACGACACATGTTTTACCTCCGGGTATGTAAATCTGATCACGGAACGTTATGATCCGTGATCTTTTTTTGCCCGTAAAACAGGTGTTATTTTTTTGCGTCAGACACAAAGGAGTGTTTTCTATTATGCCAAAAAATCAATGGGAACGAATGATTTTCGCGTTTATCACCGTGGTGATTACCGTCCATGCCTATGTTTTCTTCAGCCTGTATGTGGTAAACGGCAGCACACTGCGTGAAATCACCGGTGCTGTCAGTGTATTGGATGCCATCCGGCAGCAGGGCGGCGTGTATATGTTCGGACGGCATCTGCCGATCTGGTCCGTTGTCCTGATTGAATTTTGTTTCGCTTATACTCTGGAGCTGGTGATGGGCAGTCCCTGTTCCTTCCGTCTGGCCTGCCGGGTATTCAATCCCCGTGAAACCCATCCGGTTCTGTTTGAATGTGCCATCATTTGTGCAACAGTCGGTCTGATGTGTCCTACCATGAGCTTCCTTGCCGCATGGATGTATTATCCCTATTATGAATGCTTCCATCTGGTCACCCTGCTGGCTAACCGGCTCCGGCTGGTATGTTTCAATTTCCCCTTCGCTTATTTCACCCAGCTGTTCTTGATCCAGCCATTGGTACGCACTGTGTTCCGTGCGCTGTTCCGCAGACCGCAGAAATGCGCTCAGCCGGAAACCGCCTGAAATAGCGAAAACGGTCCCAGCACCAAAAAACCCGGCCGGTTTTCCGGTCGGGTTTTCGTTTTATCACGATCTTTATGCATGACGATGCTGCTTTTCCGGGATAGCTGCGGCTTTCTGCTTCGGCTCCGGATTGGAAATATGAATGCGATGAATCGGATGCAGGGAAATGCCTTTGCGCTTTGCCTGACGGATATATTTCGGTACCCAGACATCACAGACATAGAACAGAATGGAAATGGAAGTACCGATAATCCAGCCCATGGGGTAGGCATAGCACACGCCTGCAAAGCCCATGATCGGAACCAGGATATACGCCAGGGCTACACGCAGGACCAGGTCTGCCAGTGTGGTGACCATAAACGGACCCATGGCACCGCCGCCCCGGAGAACACTGTCACAGCAGTTTTTGATCCCCACCAGCGGATAAAAGGGTGCCACAATCAGCAAATATTCCATACCGATGCTGATGACGACACCATTGACGGTGCTGCCCAGGAACAGCTGTAAAATATGTTCGCCGGCAAAGAAGAACAGCACAATAATGCAGCCGATGACGGTGCCTGACATGATAATGCAGGCGCGGATGCCCTGACGGACACGGGGGATATCCTGTGCGCCGATATTCTGTGCCGCATAGCTGGACAGAGCATTGGGCAGGGCATTCATCACCATCAATGCAAAGGTAGAAATTTTCAGTGCTGCGGAAAATGCTGCCACCGTATTGGAACCCAGCGGGTTAATCAGACCCTGGACACAGAATACACCGATGGAAACAAAGGACTGCTGGCAGATGGATGGAATGGCAATCATAGACATCCGGCGCAGCAGATGGGTGTCAAACCGTACCGGCTTTTTGGAGACCGGAATACGGGACAGACGGCGTACCAGTGTACCAATGGCCAGCAGAGAGGAAATGCCCTGTGCAATCAGAGTTGCCCAGCCTACACCGGCAATGCCCATATCCAGTTTGCTGACAAACAGTACATCCAGAATCACATTAAAGGTCGTGGAGAATGCCAGAAAATACAATGGGGTACGGCTGTCACCCAGACCGTTAAAAATAGCGGTAGCGGTATTATACAGGAACAGGAACAGCAGTCCGGCAATATAAATCCGCAGATAAATCATGGTGGGCTCAAAAATATTTTTCGGTGTGCTGATGAGCCGCATCAGGGAGGGGCAAAGCAGCTCACCGCCTGCTGTCAGCACCAGTGCCAATGTCACCAGTGTGATGACTGCCGTATTGACTGCTCCGCGCATGCGTACCTGATCGTGTGCGCCGAACAGCTGGGAAATGACAACCGAACAGCCTACACTGGCACCGGTAGCCACAGCAATAAACAGAACTGTGATCGGATATGCTGCGCCGGTAGCAGCCAGAGCCTCAACACCCAGGTACCGTCCGGCAATGACACTGTCAGCCAGATTGTACATCTGCTGGAATACCATACTCAGCAGCAGCGGAATCACAAATTTCAGCAGAATTTTGAATGGAGACCCCTTGGTCATGTCAGTCATCATGTTTTCTTACCTCATATTTCGTATGCAAAATGAATCCTATGCAGTGATGTGTTTGATTTCCTGCATTCCTTTTTATTTCGTCTGAGATTGTATCACACATCGTAACATTTGCATAGCGCAATGTTCCACAGCTTTTTTGGAAAATTAGATGGTCTATTTATACAAATTTTTTGGTTAATTTTTGTCACATGTTACAAAAACAGGCATTCCTGCCGGTTACACGCGAAAAAAAGCAAAATCCCTCCGCTTCCAGCCTGTTGCTGCCGGCAGAGAGGGAAATTGCAGGATATTCTGTCTGTTTTCCGCAAAAAACAACTGTCATGGTGTAACGATATTTCACCGCATATCCGAATACATACTGTATAGTTCTTTATAAATTCCACCTTTAGCAATCAGCTCCTCATGGCTTCCCTGTTCGGCAATGCCATCGGAAGTGAGTACAAGGATTTTATCCGCACCCCGGATGGTAGTCAGGCGATGGGCAATGGTAAATACAGTGCGTCCATGGGCCAGCTTGTCCAGCGACTGCTGTACCAACCGTTCGCTTTCATTGTCCAATGCACTGGTGGCTTCATCCAGAATCAATACCGGTGGGTCCTTCAGGAACACACGGGCAATGGAAATACGCTGTTTTTGTCCGCCGGACAGCTTCACACCCCGTTCACCGATAAAGGTATCATAGCCATTGGGCAGCTCGGAAATAAAGGCATCCGCACCTGCCAGCTTTGCCGCCGCAATGATTTCCTCCCGGGAAGCACCGGGTCTGCCATATTCAATGTTATGCAGCACCGTGCCGGAAAACAGATAATTGTCCTGCTGTACCACACCGATATGGGAGCGCAGGGAATGCAACCGGATCTTTCGCACATCCACGCCATCCAGCCGCACCGAACCACTTGACACATCGTAAAATCTTGGAATTAAATTACTTAAAGTAGTTTTTCCTCCGCCGGATGGTCCTACAATGGCAATGTTTTCTCCGGCTTTTACATGCAGATTGATATTGGCCAGTACCTCACCTGCATCATCCTCATAGGAAAAGGATACATGGTCGAAATCAATTTCTCCCCGGACATTCCGGCAGTCCACCGCATCCGGTGCATCCGTAATATCCGGTTTTTCATCCATAATTTCCAAAAAGCGGTCAATACCCGTCATACCTCGCTGGAACTGCTCCATAAATTCCACAATCCGGCGGATAGACGTCAGCAGAGTCTGGACATACAGCAGATATGCCACAAAATCACCTGCTACAATGGCACCGTTCAGCAGGAACAGACTGCCGCATACCAATACTATCAGATTCATCAGGCCGTCAAAGCCCCGGGTAGTGGCATTAAAGCCGCCCATCCAGAAATAATTGCGCTTTTTGATTTCCAGCCAGCGGCGGTTTCCTGCATCAAATTTCTCCTGTTCGGTTTCCTCCTGGGCAAAGGATTTGACTACCCGGATACCCAGCAGGGAATCCTCTACCTGTGCATTGATTTCACCCACCTGCCAGCGGGCTTCCTTAAAGGTTTCCCGCATGCGGCGGTTGAAGCGATAACAGCAAACCAGCATCACCGGCAGTACGGCAAAGGTAATCAACGTCAGGGGAATATTGACCTGTAATAAAATGGCAAAGGATACGGCGATTTTTACTCCGGCTATGAAGAATTCCTCCGGGCAATGATGGGCAAACTCTGTTACATCAAACAAATCCGAGGTAATGCGTGCCATCAGCTGACCTACCTTGGCATTGGCATAATACCGGAAAGACAGCTTCTGTAAATGGGAAAACAATTCCCGGCGCATATCGGTTTCCATTTTGGCGCCCATGACATGGCCTACATTTGCCATAAAATAAGTACCGGCGGTATCAATCACACGCAGGATCAAATACAGAATCCCGATACGGACGATGACAGATACGGTCAGTTCCGACAAATGATACTGTGCCAGATTGGTGACATACCGGACAATAACCGGCAATATCAGCTCACAAAGGGTAGTCATTCCCGCACAAAATAAATCCAGAAGCAAGACCGGCAGATAGGGTCGGAAATACGGGATAAAACGGACAAGCAATTCCCCTGTGGAACGGGTACGTCCATGCTGTTCAGATGAACTCATGATTGGCTTCCTTTCTGTTGTTAGATTAATATCCTATTAAGCATACTGCAATCCTGATATGTTTTTCAAGAGTATCTTGAAAAATGTTCTATTTATGATATAATGACACCATTCAGCAAAAAAACAGCAGGTTCAGGCGGCATGGAAGCGCTGACCTGTCTGAAATTGATTCAAGGAGATGACGTAACTATGGGATGCAACCATGATTGCGAAAGCTGTGGCGGAAGCTGCGGTGAGCCGGAATCCCTGCTCAAGGCACCGCATCCGCTGTCCAACATCAAAAAAGTCATCGGCGTTGTCAGCGGCAAGGGCGGCGTTGGTAAAAGTATGTGTACCTCCCTGCTGGCCATTGCCATGCAGCGCAAGGGCGCACATTGCGGTATTCTGGATGCAGATATTACTGGTCCGTCCATTCCGAAGGGCTTTGGTTTGACCGGTACGCTGGGTGCCACAGAGGAAGGCGTATTCCCAATGGCAACCAAGACTGGTATTGATGTCTGTTCCATCAATCTGCTGCTGGAAAATGCCGAGGATCCGGTGATCTGGCGCGGACCGATTATTGCCGGTGCAGTACAGCAGTTCTGGACCGACATTATCTGGAAGGATATTGACTTTATGTTTGTGGATATGCCTCCAGGAACCGGTGATGTCCCGCTGACTGTATTCCAGTCCCTGCCGGTAGATGGCATTGTGGTCATGACCTCTCCTCAGGAGCTGGTTTCCCAGGTCGTTACCAAGGCAGTCAAGATGGCAGAGATGATGGAGATCCCGATTCTGGGTATCATTGAAAATTACAGCTATGTCCAGTGCCCGGACTGCGGTAAGAAGATTTCTGTCTTTGGCGAAAGCCATGTGGATGAAATCGCTCAGGCACACAATCTGGATGTACTGGCGAAACTGCCGATTGACCCGGCTCTGGCTGCTGCCTGCGATGCAGGTGCACTGGAAGATGTTGCCCTGCCGGATCTGTCCAAGGCATGTGACAAGCTCGCAGCACTGTAAACCCCCTAAAAGGCACTCTGGAAACGGAGTGTCTTTTTTTGTTGGTCGTCCTCCTCTGCACAGCCGATTATCATTGATACCAAAAATTTGCTCTTCCGCTCCCTGCTCTTCCGCTATAAGGTTATTGACAAAGCAGTCTATTGAAGATACAATGGAAAAAGTGAGAATTGTTCCTGAAAAATTGAAGGAGGATACAGACAATGGCACTGAACCATGTAACCGACACCATTTTTTATGTCGGTGTAAATGACCATCAAATTGACCTGTTTGAAGGTCAGTATATCGTTCCCAATGGCATGGCATATAATTCCTATGTTATCATGGATGATAAGATTGCCGTTATGGATTCGGTAGATATCAACTTTGCACAGGAATGGCTGGGTAATATCGCAGAAGTTCTGGGTGACCGCAAGCCGGATTACCTGGTCATCCAGCATATGGAGCCGGATCATTCCGCAAGCATCGCAGAATTTCTCAAGGCATATCCGGATACCGCAGTGGTCGGCAATGCAAAGACCTTTGTGATGATGCAGCAGTTCTTTGGTGCAGATATTGCACCGAATCGTGAAGTTGTTGCCAACAAGGGTACACTGGAGCTGGGTACCCATACCCTGACCTTTGTTTTTGCCCCGATGGTACACTGGCCGGAAGTTATGGTAACCTATGATGCTGCTGATAAGGTACTGTTTTCCGCAGACGGCTTTGGCAAGTTCGGCGCACTGGATGCTGACGAAGACTGGGCATGCGAAGCAAGACGGTATTACTTTGGTATTGTAGGCAAGTATGGCGCACAGGTACAGGCTCTGCTCAAGGTGGCTGCAACTCTGGATATTGAGAAGATTTGCCCGCTGCATGGCCCGATTCTTACCGAGAATCTGGGTTATTACATCGAAAAGTATGACATCTGGTCCTCCTATGGCGTGGAATCCGAAGGTGTCATGATTGCGTATGCATCGGTATACGGCAACACCAAAAAGGCTGCGGAGCAGCTGGCAGAACAGCTCAAGGCAAAGGGCTGTCCGAAGGTTGTCCTGACTGATTTGGCACGCAGTGATATGGCAGAAGCCGTTGAGGATGCATTCCGTTACGGCAAGCTGGTTCTGGCTTCTGTTACGTATAACGGCGGTATTTTCCCGTTCA
>CAMBYS010000105.1 GCA_945872165.1 uncultured Clostridia bacterium
GCTCATAAAAAGGGCGTAGGTTCTACCAAGAACGGCCGTGATTCCGAGTCCAAGAGACTTGGCGTTAAGCGTGCTGATGGTCAGGTTGTACCGGCAGGCAACATTCTGGTTCGCCAGCGCGGCACTCACATCCATCCGGGCGTAAATGTCGGCATCGGTTCCGATGACACCCTTTATGCAAAGGTTTCCGGCGTTGTTCGCTTTGAGCGTCTTGGCCGTGACCGCAAGCAGGTTTCTGTTTACGAAATCGAGCAGTAAGATATTCTTTGATGCGAAAGGCACCTCGGACATATGCTGTCTGGGGTGCTTTTTTATTCCATTTGAGGTTATGGAAAGGAGTTACCATGCCACAGTTTATTGATACCGCGAAAATCTGGATTCGTTCCGGTAAAGGCGGAGATGGAAAAGTATCGTTTCATCGGGAAAAATATATTGCATCCGGCGGACCGGATGGCGGTGATGGCGGCCGCGGCGGTTCCATTGTCTTTCAGGTGGATGATAATATGTCCACATTGATGGATTTCCGTTATAAAAAGAAATATACCGCTTCTCCAGGCGAGCAGGGCGGCAGCAAACGCTGTTCTGGTAAGGATGGTAAGGATTTGATTATTCGGGTACCCCGCGGTACCATTCTGCGTGATGCGAAAACCGGACAGGTCATTAAGGATCTGTCGGATTCTGAACCGTTTGTTGCAGCACGTGGCGGCCGCGGCGGCTGGGGTAATGTTCATTTTGCGACACCAACCCGTCAGGCTCCGCGTTTTGCCAAGCCGGGTCTTCCGGGACAGGAGCTGGAAATTCGTCTGGAATTGAAGCTTTTGGCAGATGTAGGTCTGGTTGGATTCCCGAATGTAGGTAAGTCCACATTGCTGTCTATGGCATCTGCGGCACGGCCGAAGATTGCCAATTATCATTTTACCACATTGGTACCGAATCTGGGAGTTGTCCGCATTGGTGAAGGTGAATCCTTTGTTATGGCGGATATTCCGGGTATTATTGAAGGTGCATCTGAAGGCGCTGGTCTGGGACATGCGTTCCTGCGGCATATTGACCGCTGCCGTCTGCTGCTGCATATTGTGGATGCCGCCGGAAGTGAAGGCAGAGACCCGATTGAGGATCTGGAAAAGATCAACAGTGAACTGAGTCAGTATTCTATTGATTTGGAAAATCGTCCGCAGATTGTGGTTGCCAATAAGACAGATTTGATTTTTGATGAGGAAAGCTCCAAATTGCCGGAAATCAAAGCCTGGGCAGAGGAACATGGATTTGCTTATGCTGAAATGTCTGCGGCTACCAATCAGGGTGTCCGTGAGCTGATGAATATGACCTGGCATGCACTGGAAGAGCTGCCGCCGGTAATTGTTTATGAACCGGAATTTGTACCGGAGCCGGTAGATAAGCCGGTAACGGAGGATACCATTGTATACAGACGGATGAATGAGTATTATATTGTGGAAGGCGAATGGATTGATCGTCTGTTTGCATCCATTAATTTTGATGATTATGAATCCAGACAGTATTTGGACCGCCGCCTGCGTGCAGCTGGTGTCTTTGACAAGCTGGAAGAAATGGGCATCAAGGACGGCGATCCGGTTGTCATCGGTGAAATGGAGTTTGAATACGAACACTAACCGTACTTTTCTTTTTGGGGAAAAGAAAAGTAGGCAAAAGAAAACCTATGTGGTGCGCTCCCGCGCACCGCAAACACGCCGGACGAACAGGTCCGTCGGTTTGCCCGTTGAGATAACACAGAGTGGAAACGGTGCACTTTGAGGAGAACAGTGGGCAAAAGAAAACCTATGTAGTATACTCCCGCGCACCGCAAACACGCCGGACGAACAAATCCATCGGTTTGCCTGTTGAGATAACACGGATTGACAAAGAAACAGAGCAGGATAAAGGGCGGTCGGTCAGACCGCCCTTTTCCCTTGGGGAGGATGAAAATTGAGGGGGAAAGACCGCTTCTTTTTAATGTGTTTTTTTGTTGTCTGTGCAATTGTCATCCGAACAAAACTGTGGTAAAATAATTATGTATGGAAACGAAAGTATAGTATGTGAAATATAAACAGGGAGAATGAGATGGAATATCAGCTTTTGGCTACCGATATGGATGGTACGCTGCTTAATGAAAAAAAGAAAATATCAGCGGAAAATCAGGAGGCAGTCAACCGGGCGCTGGATATGGGAAAGGATGTCATTTTTTCTACTGGCCGCAGCTTGAGTGAAACAGAGCCATATTTTGCTGCGTTTCCTAAGATGCGGTATCTTCTTTGTGAAAGCGGAGCATTGCTGTATGATATCAGGCAGCAGAAAATTCTGGATCGGCAAATGATTCAGCCCTCTGTTGCAGAGGAAATCCTGACGTATACAACCGGGCGTGATGTCCTGTTACAGATTATGATGAAAGGAAAATCCATGTTTGAGGATGGTATGCTGGAACGGCTGCAGGATTATCAGAATGACCATCTGCGGGAGCTTTTTCGTGATACCGGCACCTTTTGTCCGAATGTCATCGCATATTGCCGGGAACATGGCTGGCAGGCAGAGAAAATCTGCATCTATCATTCCTCGCCGGAGGAAAGAGAAATCACCCTGCAGCATCTGCAGCATCTGCCGGTGACCATGGCGTTTTCCGAAAAAACTTCGCTGGAAATTACACCTGCCGGGATTGACAAGGGTACAGCACTGAAAAAGCTGTGTGACTTGCTGGATATGGATATACAGCAGGTGATTGCAGTAGGCGATGCACCCAACGATCATGCCATATTGGAAACTGCAGGACTGGCTGTGGCAATGGGAAATGCCATAGATTCTGTCAGACAGCTTTGCCAGACTGTAGTGGCGGATAATGATCATCATGGTGTGAAAGAGGCAATAGATCGGTATTTGCTGCATGAATGATATTGAGAAGTCTGTATGCACGTAAGGCACAGGCTTCTTTTTTTTGCCGGAATTTGTGGAAAGTGCTGCGAAATGATGGGGAAATTTTTTCATAAATGCGAGCGATTTGGATGAACTGACAATTGGGTGATATCATTTTGGAAGTAATGGGGATTTTCTTATGAAGTTCGTTAAAAAAATGACAAACTCTTGAGGGAAAAATCATCATTTCATGATGGGCTTGAGATAAAAGGTCAAAATAAGGTAGATATAATAGACAAAAATGCACAGTTTTTCCGATTTGCAATCAATAAAATTGGCTGGTATAATAAACACATCAAAGGTCAAGAAAATATCAATGATAAAGAATTATCAGGGATAACAAATTAAGGGAATGAGGTATTGACTATGAAAGTAGCAGTAGTAGGTTCTGGCGTTATGGGTCTTGGCATTGCCCAGGCATTTGCACAGGAAAATGGCTATGAGGTAACTCTTTGCGTTGTTTCCGGCAAGGGGTTTGACAAAAAGCGTGAGCTGTTTGAAATGCCGCTGAAGAGACAGCTGGCAAAGGGAAAAATTACCCAGGAGCGTTTTGATGAGATCACCGGCAAGGTTACCATTACCGGCATTGAGGGTTGTGCTGATTGTGACCTGATTATTGAATCTGCAGTTGAGAACCTGCAGGCAAAGATGAAGCTGCTGAAGCAGATTGAGGATATTGCCAAGCCGGATGCACTGGTAGCTTCCAACACTTCCTCCCTGTCCATTACGGAAATCAGCGGTGAGCTGACACGTCCGATTATCGGTATGCACTTCTTTAACCCGGCAGCAGTTATGAAGCTGATTGAAGTTATTCCGGGTATGACCACTACACCGGAAATGGTAGAGCAGGTCAAGGATATTGCAACCGATATCGACAAGGTTCCGGTAGAAGTTATTGAGGGTCCGGGCTTTGTTGTAAACCGTTTGCTGATTCCGATGATTAATGAAGCAATTGGTATTTTTGAAGAAGGTCTGGCTTCGGTAGAAGGCATTGATATTGCCATGAGACTGGGTGCAAACCACCGTATGGGCCCGCTGGAGCTGGGCGACCTGATTGGTCTGGATGTTTGCCTGGCAATCATGGAAGTTATGTATCATGAAACCTTTGATGCAAAATATCGTCCGGCACGTCTGCTGAAGAAGATGGTTCGTGCAAAGCAGCTGGGTCAGAAGACTGGCAAGGGCTTTTATGAATATGACCATGGCAAGAAAATCCCGGGTACTGCAATTGACCTGCGTGTGACCGGTGAATAATAGAGAAAACGTGATATAAGGAGAAATATGTTATGAATGTTTACATTTGTTCTGCAAAGAGAACCGCAATTGGTTCTTACGGCAAGAGCCTGAAGGATGTTCCGGCAGTTACACTGGGTGTTACCGCTGCCAAGGCTGCGATTGAGCAGGCTGGCGTAGATGTTGCTGCAATCAACGAAACCATCACCGGCTGCGTGCTGCAGGGCGGTCTGGGCCAGAACATCGGCCGTCAGATCATGGTTGGCGCAGGTCTGCCGATCACCACACCGGCAATGACCATCAACAAGGTTTGCGCATCCTCCATGCGTGCCCTGAGCCTGGCAGCTCAGATCATTAAGTCCGGCGATGACCAGTGCATTATGGCTGGCGGCGTTGAATCCATGTCCGGCGCACCGTACTATTCCAACAAGGTTCGTTGGGGCGCTCGTATGAACGACATCCAGATGGTTGACCTGATGGTACATGACGGCGTTTGGGATATTTTCAACGGCTATCACATGGGCATCACCGCTGAGAACGTTGCAGAGCAGTACGGCATCACCCGTGAAATGCAGGACGAGCTGGCACTGGCTTCCCAGCAGAAGGCTGCTGCAGCAATCAAGGCTGGCAAGTTCAAGGATGAGATCGTTCCGGTAGAAGTAAAGCAGAAGAAAAAGACCTTCCTGTTTGACACCGATGAGCATCCGCGTGAGGGCACAACCCTGGAGACCCTGGCAGGTCTGCGTCCGGCATTCAAGAAGGACGGTACCGTAACCGCAGGCAATGCTTCCGGCATCAACGATGCAGGTGCTTGCATGATCCTCGCTTCTGAGGATTTTGTAAAGGCAAATGGTCTGAAGCCGATGGCTAAGATCCGTTCCTACGGCTCTGTTGGCTGTGACCCGTCCATCATGGGCATTGGCCCGATCGAGTCCACCCGTCAGGCACTGGCTCGTGCAGGTCTGACTGTTGCTGATCTGGATCTGATCGAGTCCAATGAAGCATTTGCTGCACAGGCTTGCGCTGTTAACAACACCCTTGGCTTCGATATGGACAAGGTAAATGTCAACGGCGGTGCTATCGCTCTGGGCCATCCGATCGGCGCAGCTGGCTGCCGTATCTCCACCACCCTGCTGTATGAAATGATCAAGCGCGATGCTACCATCGGCCTGGCTACCATGTGCATCGGCGGCGGCATGGGTGAAGCTATCATCCTGGAGCGCGACGAGCTCTGCAAGTAAGTTTGTTTTCTCATATCTCTATTTTAATAACTCTACGGAGTGTCCCGCCCTGTGCGGGATGCTCCACCCCCGTTCATTTCATTTAAACAGGGATTGCAAACGTAAGCATTCACCAAAACAGAACAACGTAACATCAACCAACTTTTCTGCAATTGCTGTTTGAATGTGAAAAAACGTGCTGTACGGAACCTTCCTCCGAACAGCACGTTCTTTTTTTATTGTCGGGCTTTCAATTTTTCGTAGGCTTCCACTGCTGCGACAATCAGTCCGCAGATAGGGAAGATAATCCAGCCGGGATGCCACAAATCGAATACAAAGCCAAGAATCAGATAGATGACAACTGCAAGCGGGAAAATAATGGCAGCGATTGCATCTGAAAAGCCTTTGGACTCCGGTTCGGCTTCGTGATAGATTTCCTTATAGCGGTTTTCGTACCAATCCTCACGGATACCGAAGTAAACAAAAATCGCAACGGCTGCGGCAATCGGCACGAAAAATGCGAGACAGGTATAGGTATCGTTATGGGTAAAGGCATCGCACACAGCGCCTGCAATAATGGCACAGATGCACAGGACAACGCCGGAAGCAATGGCAATGGCGAATTTCCGCTGGAATGCAGCACGCTGGGTGAGAAAAGCACTGTGATCCTGTGTCGGCTGGGGAGCGACGTCAGTGATGCCCAACTCAGCTTTGAGGTTTTCTGCGCTTCCGATGTCAGCAAGGATGATGCCCACAGCTTCATGCTCGCTTTTTCCTTCACGGATCAGGTCATGGTATTTATCCTCCATATTTTCCATCATTTCTGCCTGAAGACGCAGGATTTCCGGCGTTTTCGGCAGAGAGGAAAACATGGCGTTGATGTAATTTCGTATGGTGTTCATACATTTCCCTCCCTGAGAAATTGATTGATAACCTGCTGCAATAGGGTCCATTCCTCACGTTTTTCCCTCAGAAATGCCCTCCCGGCAGGTGTAATGGTATAATAGGTACGTTTTCTGCCAAAGGTTTCTGTTCCCTGATAGGAGGAAACATAACCCAGCCGCTCCAGACGGTTGAAGGCAGAATACAATGTGGTTTCACGCATGGAATAAGCATTTCCGGTTCGCTCCTGAATGCTGCGGGAGATTTCATAGCCATAGGAATCTCCCTCTGCCAGCAGGCTCAGGATAATGGAATCATTGTATCCCCGCATGACATCACTGCTGAGCATGAACTGCCTCCTTTTCCAAAGTACTCTATCTGATGAAGTAATTATACCATGATTACTACGACAGGTAAAGTAATTTAAGGGAAAAATCCCCAGTGTGGGGAAATTTTTTATTCAGGGCAGCGGAAAGGCGTGCAGGTCCAATCGGTTCCGGCAGGTGCAGGGAAATAAAACTGGTCATCGGCACGGAGAGTCAGGTTCCAAAGGGCTGCTGCATTATCAGTCAAGGAACGGGCCTGGGTAGGTTTGACAATTAACGGCAGGGAACAGGTCTGTTTCATTTGTTTCAGGATGTTCTGGCCCTTCCGGTTCATGGCAAGGACGGTGATATAGGATGGCGGGAGGGCAGCAAGTTCACGGGTAATGCCCAGATAGGCGCACAGGGTCAGCCGTCGGATACGGCTCAATGGATACCGGCGGGAACGGGAAGCTTCCCAAAGCTCGGGCAGGGTTCCGGCTTTTTGGCAGGCAGAAAAGAACCGGTTTTCCAGTCCTTCGGAAACATTGGGCAGGGAAGCGATGTCCTCCGGAGACAGACGGCGCAGATAGGGAAGGACGGCGGATTCCAGGTCATGCCAGCTGTGCCGCCGCACGGTATCACAATGGGAACGGTATGGTTCCGGCAGCAGGGCAAAGGCTTCCGATTCTCTGCCGCCGTGAAACAGGGAGCGGATATAGCTGGCGGAGGGGATACCATTTACCGGACTGCCGTCATGGACAGCACCCACACGGCGGACCGCAATTGGCTGCAGGGAAGGAGAATATGTCCGAATGGCCCGGCAATACTGGACGGCGAGCATATCATTGGGGGAAGCCAGCAGTGGAGCAAGATGGGGAGACAGGGTGTGAACTGCCTGTTCTGCTGCCT
>CAMBYS010000106.1 GCA_945872165.1 uncultured Clostridia bacterium
ACGATGTCTATGCATTTTATGATATCGATCCCCAGGCGCCGACACATTTCCTCGTGATTCCCAAGCAGCATATTCCGTCTGCAGCGGCAATCACACCGGAAAACAGCATCGTTGTGGCAAAGTGCTTTGAAGCCATTGCCAAAATCGCAAAGGACATGGGTATGGAGAGCTTCCGTGTTGTTTCCAACATTGGCGAGCAGGCACAGCAGAGTGTGTTCCACCTGCATTTCCATGTACTGTCCGGCCGTGATATGACCTGGCCTCCAGGCTGATTGTCAATCATGTCGTTTGAGCTGAGGTGGTGCCATATGGTGCCACCTCGGTTTGTATTTTTTGATCCGATGGGGAAGGGGGAAAGAAAATGCATCGGCCCTTGATCTGGTTTTGTGCGGCATTTGCCGCAGGAACAGCGTTCGCTTTGTTTTCTTTTTCGCTTCCCCTGACTGTGACAGCCGGCGTGCTGGCTTTTGCAGTGGTTTTGGGTTGGAAATTTTCCCGCCTGCGTGCTGTTTGTGTGCTGGCAGCGGGACTGGTCTGCGGCATGAGCTATACGGCAGCATATCATACGTATCTTGCCGACCCGGTAGCTGAGGTGGATGGGACACCCGTTACCCTCACGGTTACTGCTGCCGATTATGTGGAGCAGTATGACAGAGATCAGCGGGTCAGGGTGAAGGTGACCGGCTCAGATGTGAACTGTCCCAGGGATTTTCACACATTGGTGTATCTTCCTGTGACGGAACAGGAGATTCAGCCGGGAGACCGCATCACGGCATCGGTGGAATTTTATGTTCCCGGTGATTCAGAGGGCTTTGATCGAGGGATATATTATCGCTCTGAAGGATATTATGTTCTGGCATCAGCGGCAGAAGGACTTCCGGTAACCATTACAACACCGGAGCATCGTCCGTTCTGGTATTATCCCAAACGGTTTGCCCATACCCTGCGGGCAGTGTTTGCAGAGCATGGAACACAGCGGCAGACGGCATTTTGGAGTGCCCTGACCACCGGTGACCGTTCCGGACTGACCATTCGGGATACGGATCATTTACGCCGGGCAGGTTTGTCACATGTGATTGCATTATCCGGCTTACATGTAGGCTTTCTGATCTCTCTGCTGCTGTTTGTGTTTGGCAGACGGACAGGAACAGTACTGAGCCTGATGGTTCTGGTTGCGTTTCCTGTCATGGTAGGCTGGTCACCTTCTGTGATGCGGGCATGTCTGATGTATGGCATTCTGATGGCTTCCTCCTGGCTGCGTCAGCAGTATGACAGACTTACTGCATTGGCTGCTGCCTTGCTTGTCATTCTGGTACTGCGGCCGGATGCCCTTGCTTCTGTCAGCCTGCAGCTGTCGTTTTTGTCCACATTGGGAATTCTTTGCTTTGCAGGACGAGTTCGTTCGGCGTTTCGCCTGCCGAAAAAAGTACCGCACTGTTTGTGGAAACTATATGATACCCTTATGGTGGGTGTGATCTGTACAGTTTGCTCCACTGCAATGACAGTACCCTTTCTGCTGTATCACTTTGGATATCTTTCGGTGTTTGCTGTTTTCTCCAATTTGCTGGCACTTTGGGCAGTATCGCTGCTGTTTTCGCTGCTGGTACTTGGCGGCATAGCAGGGATTTGGTTCCCCGGCATTGCCAGTGTGATTCTGATTCCGGCAGGATATCTGACCGACTACATTTATTGGGTGAGTGACACCGTTGCCCCAATCCCATATGGTGTGTTATACTGTGAAAGCAGTCAGGATTTTGCGGCAGCTATTGTCCTGAGTATGATTACCGTGCTGCTGCTCTGGCTGGCAAGACGGCGGACACTGCTGGTTTCCCTTCCTGTTTTGATTGCAGCTGTCATCGGTATCAGTGTCTGGCGTGGTGCTGCGGCAGAAGATGACCTGCGGATTTCCATTTTATCGGAAGGACGCGGACAGGCTATTGTGGTTTCCTGCGGAGAACATGCGGCACTCATCGACTGCAGCGGCTCCGGATACCATGATGTGGTACAGGATGTAGAACAATATATGGATTGGCATGGGATTGAAAAGCTGGATGTTCTGATTCTCACCTCTGTGGATGTAACCCATGCACGCAATGCCTGTGAGCTGCTGGAATCGGTACCGGTGGAACAGGTATTGCTGCCGGAAGTCAACCGGGAAACCAATGAGATCTATCCGGCACTGATGGAAACGCTGGAACAGCTGAATTGCTCCTATACCAAAACGGCACCTGAAACAGAAACTATGGTGGGAGATGCTTCGCTTGGACTGTCCATTTTGGGTGCGGTAGAACGCAAGCTGATGGTGCGGATTCATTCGGAGGATCAGGATATTCTGGTGCTCCATGCACTGACACAAAAGATGCTGCTGGATTATACAGAGCAGGCAGAGCTGTCTGCCGAAACACTGGTAATTGCGCCGGGCTTTGTGGAAGATAGGGCAAAAATGCAGGAGCTGATTCAGCGGCTTCAGCCGAAACAGCTGATTCTGGAAAATGGCTGGAACAGTGAGGAAGAATATGGTGGTATTCCTACACAGAATCCCTATCTTACCGGTACCATTGATCTGATAACAGTACGAAAGACGGAAGGAGGATAACCCATGCCGCCCAAAAAAGCAAATAAACCGGATGGTGTTCAGCGGTTAAAAGGTGACCTGAAAAACCATACCATCGGTTCACTCTACCTGATTGGCGGAGAGGAAAGCTATCTCAAGCAGCACTATCTTGCGGAACTGGAAAAGGCTGTTGTGGATGAAACCTTCCGTGATTTTAATTATGAGGTTTTTGAAGGGGCAGGTCTGACTGCCGATCAGCTGATAACATCTATTGACAGCTATCCGGCTATGGCAGAGCGTCGGATGGTGGTAGTCAAGGATCTGGATGTATTCAAGCCAACTGCGGCATTGAAGGAAGATCTTCCCGCTATTTTGAGCAATCTGCCGGAGTTTGTTTGTCTGGTGTTTTATTATGATACCATTGAGCTCAAGCCGGATAAACGAACCAAGCTGTATACAACCATCAATAAGCAGGGCTGCATCGCAGATTTTTCCCGACTGGAACGGCATGATCTGATCCCGTGGGTCAAACGGCATGTGCGGGATGCAGGCAAACAGATTGACAATGATACCTGTGATTATCTGTTGTTTATCTGCGGCACTTCCATGACCAATTTGTTGATGGAAATAGAAAAAGCCTGTGCGCACAGTGCCACAGATGCAGTAAAACGCAGTGATATTGACGCAGTATGTACCAAAGTTCTGGATGCGGTTACCTTTGACCTGACAGATGCCATTACCGCACAGCGGTTTGACCGTGCCATGAGCCTGGTAAATGACCTGATTGCACAGAAAAATGAGCCCATTGTACTGTTGGCTGCCATTGCAAGGCATATCCAGCGATTGTATGCTGCCAGACTTGCCATGCAGTTCCATGTAAGCGATCAGCAGCTTATGGAACTGTTAGGCAGCAAGTCTCCCTATTATGCCCGAAAAATGCGGGATTCTGCTGCACATCTGGAGACAAAATGGCTGCGCCGTACGCTGCTGCTGTGCGGAGAAAGTGATGTTGCCATGAAATCCGCCGGTTCAGACCGACAGAAGGTACTGGAATTGATGCTGCTTCAGATGGCGGCAAATTTTGGAGAAACGAAGCATAGAAGATGATTCATATTAAAGAAGCCATTATCGTTGAAGGACGATATGATGTCAATAAAATCAAACAGCTGGTGGATACCGTTGTGATTGAAACCGGAGGCTTTGCGATTTTTAACAATAAGGAAAAGCTGGCATTGATCCGCCGGATTGCGGCAGAACGTGGGATTCTTGTTCTGACCGACAGTGATGGCGCTGGTTTTGTTATCCGTAATTATCTGCGCGGAGCAATTCCAAAGGAACAGATTCGGCATGCCTATATCCCGCAGATTGCCGGAAAAGAAAAGCGGAAAGTAAAAGGTTCCAAAGAAGGAACACTGGGTGTAGAGGGTGTGCCGGATACAGTGATTTTGAATGCATTGCAGCAAGCCGGTGTGGAATGCCTGCCGGAGGAAAGTGATAAGCCCAGGATTACCAAAGCGGATTTTTACGAATGGGGTCTGACAGGACTGCCGGGCAGCAATGAAAAACGCAAAAAACTGTTGAAAGCATTGGATTTGCCTTCCCATATGACAGCCAATGCACTGCTGGAGTTTATCAATGCTGTAGCGGATTATGAGCAGGTTCAGCGGGAAATTGAAAAATTGTAATCAATTTGGGTATACAAAAACCGCAGGGGGCATTTTCCTCTGCGGCTTCTTTCATGATGTTGTCATATATCCCACAGGCTTAGCTGTGCCTGTTCCAGCTTGTCCTCAAATGTGTTCAGATAAGTAAAGATATGTCCGTTGTCATGTACCATTCCATTTTTCTCACAAATCCGGTGGAACAGCTGCATTAGTTCCGTATTACGGGGACTGTTAACCACATACTGATTGCCATAATATCGGATATACTGTTCCTTCAGATGTGGAAATTTCTTGTCAAGCTGTGCATAAAAATATTCCCGATTGCCTTCACGAAGGGTTAAGCCCATGCCAAAGCACAGCACACCATAGACCTTTGCCTGAATGCAATAGTCCAGAATACCGGTGATATTTTCTGCCGTATCGTTGATAAACGGTAAAATAGGACAAAGCCATACCACCGTGGGGATTCCTGCATGATGCAGCTCTTTGAGTACGGCAAAGCGTTCACTGGTGGTACATACATTGGGTTCAATTTTCCGGCAGAGCCCGTCATCATATGTGGTCAGCGTCATTTGTACGACACATTTGGTTTTCGCATGGATTTTTTGCAGCAAATCTATGTCCCTGAGAATACGATTGGATTTTGTGATAACAGTAAAGCCAAAACCATATTGGTCAATCAGCTGCAAAACACTGCGGAGTGTGCCAAGCTGCATTTCCAACGGAATATAGGGATCTGTCATGGCACCTGTGCCAATCATGCATGGCTTTCGTTTGGATTTCAATGCAGCTTCCAACAGTTCCACTGCATTTTCCTTTACCTCGATGTCTTCAAATGGATGCTCCATATGATAGCACCTGCTTCTGGAATCACAGTAAATACATCCATGCGAACAGCCGCGGTAGAGATTCATTCCATTTTTTGACGATAGGATACCTTTTGCCTTTACATAATGCATCGAGATTCTCCTGTCACAGACAAATTTGTTATAGATTGCAGACACTGCATTCAGGATTCTTCGGAAGGTTCTGTTTTTTGTGACCGCCGGAAATTGGAAAGCGGATTGCGTGCGGCAGCCTCCTGCATGTTTGCATCGTTGATATGCGTATAAATCATGGTTGTATTAACGTTCTCATGCCCCAGAACATCCTGTAACGTTCGGATATCCACGCCATTCTTATACATCATGGTAGCTGCTGTATGCCGCAGCTTATGGGCAGAAAATTTGCTTGCATCCAATCCAGCCTGTGCAATATATTTTTTTACCAGAGCTTCTACTGTTGTTTTGCGAATACGGTTTCTTTGCCGGCTGACAAACAGAGCACCTGCTGCGTCAGCGGTTTTATTCGGTTCAATCCGGTGGGGGAGATAGGCATTGATCGCATCAATACAGGCTTCATTAAGGTATAGCATCCGCTCTTTGTTTCCTTTGCCCAGCACGCGGATCTGATTTTCCGTGATATCGGATACATTCAGCCCGCACAGCTCGGAAACACGCAGACCACAGTTGAGAAACAGCATGAGAATACAATAATCCCGTTCTTTGAATGCTCCATCTACTGATTCAAGCAAAGCAATGCTTTCGTCTACGGTCAGGTATTTGGGCAGGGACCGGCGGACAGAGGGATATTCCAGATTCTGAAGTGGATTATGTGACAACAGATGGGCTTTATCCGTGAGATACTTAAAAAAGGAACGCAAAGCAGAAACCTTGCGGGCACGGGAGGAGGACATCAGTCCGATTTCACTGTGATCTGAATTTTGATGTTTCAGACGATCCTGTGCAGTATACATCAGGAAAGAATACGCATCAGAAAGGGTGATGCTGCGAATCAGTTCGATGTCTACATCCGCAATGGGGATTTCATCGAATGGCACGTCATCCGCAAGCCCGCGCTGCTGCTTGATATAGCGGAAAAACATCCGCAGGTCCAGATAATATTCCTGAGCTGTTTTTTCGGATTTTCCCTTGATTGTATAAAGATAAGCCATAAAATCCTTCAATATCTGAGGAGATTGGGTATCAGCTTTCATAACGTTCATTCACACTCCGTTCTGTTCCCTGTCATTATATATCAAATGTTATCCAAAACGCAAGTAAACAAGCACAGACAATGATTGCACTGGAAGAATATAACCAAGCTCTGAGATTGGTGAAGAAAAAGCTATCGTTCCAGTCTGGCACGGGGTGATTCTCCATATTTGCCGGTTGCAGACGTTGCAAAGGACGCTTAGGGTATGATATAATAAAAAAATAACAGCAGAAACTTTTACAAAGGATGTGCAAAAGTAACCATGAGACTGGACAAATATTTAAAAGTATCCCGCCTGATTAAACGAAGAACCATTGCAAATGAAGCATGTGACAATGACCGGATTCTGGTCAATGGCAAGCAGGCCAAGGCTTCCTATCAGGTAAAGGTGGGAGATGTGATCGAAATTTCCTTTGGTCAGCGCACGTTAAAGGTAGAGGTTCTCAGTATTGCGGAGCATGTCCTCAAGAATGATGCATCCGCTCTGTATCGTGAGATTCCCTGAGCATAGTTTTGAACCCGGACACATAGATATGTTGTGCTCGGGTTTTTCTTTTTCAGCAAAAGGGGGAACTGTTTATGGAACGGGAGAAAAATACAGATAAACAGGCATTGCCCCACAGCCTGTCCCTGCAGGATAGAAAGAAAATGGCGGTATCCGGTGTGAATGAGGTGGTCAATTTTGATGAAAATCAGGTAACGATTGCCACCACAATGGGGACACTGGTGATCCGGGGAAGCAGCCTGCATGTAGATCAGCTCAGTCTGGACAGCGGAGAACTGCGGCTGACCGGACGGATTGATATTGTGGAATATGATGACAGTGTGACATCCGGCGGCTTTCTCCGCAGGCTGTTCCAGTGATGCTGGTGGTAAATCCGCTGCCGGACCAGCTGCTTGTCATCCGGTATGCTGCAATATCCGGAGCAGCGCTCGGCATGCTGTATGATATCTTTCGCATGCTGCGCTGGAACAGCGGCAGCCGCTGTATGGAATTGGTGCTGGATTTCCTGTTTTCTGTGGTTTCTGCGGCAGTGTTATTTGTTCTGGCAACCTCCGTTACCCAACTGCAATTGCGTGGGTTTCTCTTGCTGTCCTTTGC
>CAMBYS010000107.1 GCA_945872165.1 uncultured Clostridia bacterium
CCGTCTGTTCGCCGTTGAAATTCACGCCGATTTCCCGCAGGCGGGCAATCAGATGCTGCGACTGCTCCTGTTCCCGCCATTCCACAATCGCCTGTGCAATGGCGCCGCCAATATCACGGATTTCCGTCAGCTGTTCCTCTGTCGCAGCCAGTACCGCATCCAGCGAACCAAAGGTACCCGACAGGGTTTTCGCTGCCTTCTGTCCCACATGCCGGATGCCAAAGGCAAACAACAAACGGGAAAGATCATTCTGTTTGGATTTTTCCACGGCAGCCACAAGATTCTGTGCGGATTTTTTGCCCATGCGCTCCAGAGGCTCAATGTCCTCCACCTTCAGCGTGTACAGATCCGCTGCGGAATGCACCAGATCCGCATCAATCAGCGACTGCAGCACAGCCTGTCCGCAGCCGTCGATGTCCATGGCATCACGGGAGACAAAGTGCATCAGATTGCGCAGCAGCTGCGCAGGACATTCCGCACCGGTACAGCGGATTGCCGCTTCATCTTCATCGGCAAAAACCGGTGCGCCGCATACCGGACATACGGTGGGCATTTCAAACGGCACCGCATCTGCCGGGCGTTTTTCCGGCACATAACCCAGAATTTCCGGGATAATCTCTCCAGCCTTGCGGACACGGACGGTATCCCCCACACGCACATCCTTTTCCCGGATAAAATCCCGGTTATGCAGTGTGGCACGGCTGACGGTGGTTCCCGCAAGCCGTACCGGCTCCAGAATCGCATTGGGTGTCAGCACGCCGGTGCGTCCAACGGTGATAACAATGTCTTTCAGCAGGGTTTCCTTTACCTCCGGCGGGTATTTATAAGCCGAAGCCCAGCGGGGATATTTTGCCGTGGAGCCCAATGCATTGCGCAGAGTAAAGCTGTTGACCTTGACCACGGCGCCGTCAATATCAAAATCCAGTTCGCCGCGGCTGTCGCCCATCCGCTCGATTTCCTTCTGAATGTCAGCAGGATTCGTATAAACCGGATAGCGTGGTGACACCGGGAAGCCCAGCTTTTTCAGGTAATCCAATGCCTGCACATGGGATTCCAACGGCAGTTCATCACTGTTCTGGATATTGAAGCAGAAAATGGACAGCTTTCGTTCCCTTGTGATGCTGCTGTCCAGCTGCCGTAGAGAACCGGCTGCCGCATTGCGGGGATTGGCCAGCAGCGGCTTGCCGTCCAGCTCACGCTGGGCATTGATGGCATCAAATACCGAACGGCGCATATACACCTCGCCGCGCACCACCAGTGTAGGCGGCGCATCCTGCAATACCTTGGGAATATCCTCAATGGTGCGCAGATTGTCGGTGACATCCTCACCGGTCACACCGTCGCCCCGGGTAGCTCCCCGGACAAAAATACCGTTTTCATATTCCAGTGACACGGAAAGACCGTCAATTTTGTACTCCACCACATATTCCGGCGCATCGGCACGGGCAAAAAACTCTGCCAGTTCCTCAAAGGAAAAGACATCCTGCAGGCTTTCCAGTGGCCAGGGATGGGTCACCGGAGAAAATTTATCCGATACACTGCCGCCCACATGATGGGTTGGAGAATCCGGTGTATCCACCTCAGGATACGCTGCCTCCAGCGTTTCCAGCGCACGCAGCATACGGTCATACTCGAAGTCCGAAATCTCCGGCGCATCCTCGTCATAATATTTTTTATTGTGATAACGCAGGGCTTCGCGCAAATCCGCTGCCTGCTGTGGGATATCCATGCTATTCATCCTTTCCAAACATACATTTTATTATATCAAAAATATTCCTGTTGGAAAAGGGAAAAATACAGGTTTCTTTGGCTTTTATCGGGATTCCGCTGCAATCATCGGCACATCTCCCACAATAATGGTCTCTTCCAGGGGATATTCGGCGGAAATGGTCACCTGCTTTGTCTGTCCCATGGCCTGCAGCGAAAAATCCGCATTGACCCGGATGGTCAGCTCATAGATGGTCTGGTTGATGCCGGAGGCGGAAAAATCCGAATTTACCTGTGCGGTGACCTGTCCCAATGCCACAACGCCAAAGGGAATCTGGGGCCCCACACCTGCCAGATACTGGGGATCAATCAGCGTACCCAGCGCGACCGTTCCCCTAGCGTTTTCCAGCGCACCGATATCCTCATATACCTGCCGGACAATCCGAGTGCGCAGCCGGTTGACCGCTGCCGTATCCGTGGACAGCGCCGTGACTGTGCCGTCCGCATTGGTATGGGTCTGACCGATATCCGTCATTTCCTCTGTGCACTGCGCCACTGCCTGTTCCATCATGCGGGTGGCCTGATACTGCACAGCATTTTCCGCATAATCCATCAGTTTCGGACGCAATTTGACCGGCAGAAGTACCAGGAGCACTGCCAGCAGGCATACCGGCAGCCATCTGCCGCGCCGCTGATGTGTCCGCCGTATTTTCCTGCGTGCCAGTGCAGTTTTCAGCCAAAGCACCATCTTCTGCCTCCCTTCCGCCCTCCGGCTGAAAGCAGGGTATGCCGATGGCATGTCCATGGTTCCCGGGAAAACCGCAAAAAAAGAGAGCATCCGCAAGCGGATGCTCCCCATTGATGTTAAATGAATGATGGAATTAGTCTTCCTTCTGATTCAGCAGAGCGCGGATAGACAGGGAAACCTTCTTCTTCTCGGTGTCGATGTCGATGATCTTAGCCTCTACCTCTTCGTCCTTGGACAGAACTTCTTCCGGCTTCTCAATGCGGCGGTTTGCAATCTGGGAGATGTGGATCAGACCGTCAACGCCCGGGATGATCTGTGCAAATGCACCGAAGGGCATGAACTTCAGGATGCGAACGGTAGCGGTATCGCCGATCTCATAGTTTGCGGTGAATACATTCCACGGATTGTCCTCCGGACGCTTGTAGCCCAGGGAAATCTTCTTGTTCTCACGATCCAGGCCGATAACGTATACGTTAACGGTATCGCCAACATTGACAACCTCAGACGGATGCTTGATGCGGCCCCAGGACAGCTCAGAAATATGGATCATGCCGTCAACGCCGCCGATGTCTACGAATGCACCGTAGGAGGTCAGGGACTTCACGGTACCGGTGTACTCGTTGCCAACCTCGATGGTCTCCCAAACCTTCTCAGCAGCTGCGCGGCGCTCTTCCTGCATAACGGCACGGATGGAGCCGACAACGCGCTTTCTCGGGCGGTTGATCTCAGTGATGCGGAAGCGTACATCCTGACCTACCAGCTGGCTCAGCGGCTGGCCCTTCGGGATACCGGTCTGGGATGCCGGGATGAATACACGGATGCCGAATGCGCTTGCAACAACGCCACCCTTGTTCTCTTCGCTTACCTTGCCTTCGATAACGGTCTTTTCGTCCTTAGCAGCTTCAATGGACTCCCAGCCCTTCATCTGATCAACACGCTTCTTGGACAGTACGATGGTGCCCTCTGCGTCGTTGACACGGACAACAACAGCCTCGATGTCGTCGCCAACCTTGATGCTCTCTTCTGCGTTGAAGGACGGATCATCAGACAGCTCATGCATCGGGATATAAGCTGCATGCTTGACGCCCAGGTCTACATGAACTTCGTTCTGGGAAATTTTCAGAACGGTACCGGTTACCTTATCTCCTGTATTTAAAGTCTTGAAGGATTCCTCCAGCATTGCAGCGAAGTCTTCGCTGCCGGTTTCAATTCTTGTTTCGTCGCTCATAATGTTTCTGACCTCCTTAATAATCCAGGCTGGCGTGGACGCGCCTGCTGTAATCCCGATATATGGCTGCTCCATACCCTGGACCTCATTTCCTGTCAGTCCAGTGGCATCTTCGATGTATAGCACGCGGTCACAGAGTGAGGTGCTGATTTCATACAGACGCTTTGTGTTAGAGCTTTTCCTGTCGCCAATCACAATCATAATGTCCGATTTGCCAGCCAGTAGACGAGCTTCTGCTTGACGCTCGTCCGTCGCATTACATATTGTATCAAATATTTTTGCATTTGTACACTGTTTTTTTATAATTTTAGTACAAATATCAAATATTTTTCTATTGATGGTGGTTTGTGCCACGACACTGACCGGAATTTCCCGTAAATCCTGTCCGTTTTCCGGCACTGTGCATAATGCATGCTCCAGTTCCTCCGGCGTTTCATACACCGCGGAATCGCCGCACCAGCCCTGAATGCCTACAACCTCCGGATGGTTGCGGGAACCGATAATGATCAGATACCGTCCGCTGCGGCTCTCCTCCCGGGCAATCCGATGGATTTTACCTACAAACGGGCAGGTGGCATCCACAATGGAGCAGCCTTTGCCCTCCAGCTGCCGGATGACGGTTTCCGGCACGCCATGGGCACGGATGAGTACCGGTACACCATCCGGTACATCTGCAACCTGTTCGGCCTTATGCACACCCAGCTCTGCCAAGCGCTGTACCTCATGGGCATTGTGGATGATATCCCCCAGTGCCCAGATGCTGCCGTAATCCTCGCATGCCTGCTCCGCCATCTGTACGGCACGGCGCACACCAAAGCAGAAGCCTGCTGTCTTTGCCACCGTAACCATCAGATTCTCTCCTTCAGCCCGTAGACACGCTTCATCATATCCTCCGCCAGCCTGCCATAGCTTTCCTTGGAACGCACCTTTTCCGGCTGGAACGGTTCCCCGATCACCACATATACTTTGGATCGGAATTTCTTGTTTTCTGATATATAAATCGGCAAAACCGGTGCGCCGGTGCGGGCTGCAATCATAGCTGCACCTTCCTTTACCGCATCGCCTTCCTTGTGCTTGGTGGTGCCTTCCGGGAAAATCAGCAGCTTTTTGCCTTCCTTCACCGACTTGAGAGCAGTCTTGATTGCTCCGATATCCGCTGTACCCCGGTCAACCGGAAAAGCGCCCAGTGCGGAAATCAGCGGCGCTAGGGGCTTGATGGCAAACAGCTCCTTTTTCGCCATAGCCACAATGGGATATTTGTTTCCCATGGCAGTTGCCACCAGTACCGGATCTGCCCACTGGGTATGGTTGGCAATGACCACACAGCCCCCTTCCGGGATATTTTCCCGGCCAATGACATGATAATGATACTTTAAATGGTCATACAGACTGACAATCGGAATGGCGATTGCCTGAAATTTCGGATGGAATTTCATGGTGTCAGCCCTCCAGTGCACGGCGGACCACAGCTTCCACAGCCTCCATGGACTGCTCCAGCGTCAGGTCACTGGTATCTACCAGCACGGCATCCTCTGCCTGTTTGAGAGGTGCTGCTGCACGGGTTTCATCATCATGATCCCGCTGGATCATATCCGCCAGTACCTCCTCATAGGTCACCTGCTCCCCTTTTTCCTGCAGCTCAATAAACCGGCGGCGTGCACGTGCCTCCGGGGAAGCTGTCAGGAAAATCTTGACCTCTGCATCCGGCAGAATGACAGTACCGATGTCCCGTCCATCCATAATGACATTGTGCGTCCGCGCCATCTCCCGCTGGGTATCCAGCAAAAAAGCCCGTACCGCCGGGACAGCAGACACAAAGGATGCATATTTCGACATCTCCGGCGTGCGGATTAAGCCGGATACATCCTCCCCATTCAGCAGGACATGCTGCACACCGTCCTGATACTGCAGGCTGACCTGCAAACCGGTATCCAGCACCGACGGAATTTTTTCCGTTTCTCCCAGCTGCACGCCTGCCCGGCATACGGCAAGACCAATGGTACGGTACATGGCACCGGTGTCCACATAGACAAAGCCCAGATGTCCTGCTGCCGCCCGTGCAATCGTACTTTTTCCGGCACCGGACGGGCCGTCAATGGCAACTGCAATTGATTTCATAACATACCCTCACTTTATTGTTTGATCTCCTGACCGGCATGATATCCCGCAAGATAGCCGGTTGACCATGCAATCTGCAGGTTAAATCCATCGGTATAGGCATCTACATCTATGATTTCACCGGCAAAATACAGGTTGGGAACCTTTTTGGATTCCATTGTCTTTGGTACAATTTCCCGGACGGAAATACCGCCGGAGGTAATGATGGCATCCCGAATGGGACCCGGTCCGCTGATTGCCACCTCAAAATGCTTGAGCTGCCGGATCAGCGCCTGCCGTTGTTTTTTGGTAATGCTATTTACCTTCTGGTGGGGATCAATACCGGACCGTTCCACTACAATGGGAATCAGCTTGCGTGGCAGCAGTTTTCCCAGGGAATTGCGGAAATCCGTATTCAGCTCCTGGGAAAAATCCGACAGAATGCGTTTATCCAGTGCCGTCTCATCCAGTGCAGGCTTGAAATCAATCTCTGCCCGATAGGATGCATTGTCCCATTTGCGCATATGAGATGATGCGCTGAGCACCAATGGCCCGGAAAGCCCGAAATGGGTAAACAGCATTTCGCCAAAGCCTTCATGCAGCTTTTTGTTGTTCTCAAAAATCGTCAGTGACACATTTTTGAGGGAAAGCCCCTGCAATCTCGGGCAGTCTTTATCCGGGCTCACCAGCGGGACCAGTGACGCACGCAGCGGTGTCACGGTATGCCCCAGCTTTTCCGCCCAGACATAACCATCGCCGGTGGAGCCGGTCAGCGGATAGGATTTGCCGCCGGTTGCCACAATCACACGGTCTGCGTTGTGCTTCCGCCCGCCTGCCATCACGCCGGTGACGCCGTTTTCCTCCGTACAGATATCGGTCACTTCCTCCCGCAGGATGGTCACGCCGCATTTGCGTACCCAATAAAACAGAGCATCCACAATATCCCTGGCATTGTCAGACACCGGAAATACCCGGTTGCCCCGTTCGGTTTTCAACGGCACACCCTGCTGCTCAAAGAAATCCATGGTATCCTGCACAGAAAATGCCCCCAGTGCACTGTACAGAAACCGGGGGTTCTGAGGGACATGGGCTAAAAATTCCTGCATGTCACAGTTGTTCGTGACATTACAACGACCTTTGCCGGTAATTGCCAGCTTCCGTCCCACTTTTTCATTGTGTTCAAACAGCAATACCTCTGCCCCCTGCAGTGCTGCCGTTCCGGATGCCATCAGCCCTGCTGCACCGGCGCCTACAACCGCTACTGTTATCTTTTTTGTGTTATTCGTTGTCGAGTTTTTCATAAACCTCATATTCGTCCCAGATGGACTCGAGATGGGTAAAGGTTTCACTGATTTCCTTCTGCTTGCGCATACCAATGGCTACAATCAGCGCATTGACAACGCTGAGGGGTGCCACCAGGGAATCCACAAAGGATGCCATATCACTCTTTGCCAGCAGCGTATAATCCGCCGTCTGGCTAAGAGGAGACAGCCGGCTGTCTGTCAGCGCAATTACCGTTGCACCG
>CAMBYS010000108.1 GCA_945872165.1 uncultured Clostridia bacterium
TGGGCAACTTCTTTCAGGTGACCTGTCCATATTTGTTTCAGCTGGATACCGTAGCATATTTCCCGGTTATTCGTGGACGGCATGCCCATGAGACCATTGACCGCATTCGTGCCACCACACAGCTGCTGCTGGATGTATATCATCATGGAGATGACTGGTATGTACAGCCGCTGAAGGCATGGGAACGTCATTCTCCCACCATGTTCCAGCCCCATAAATTCCAGGGTGAGGAATTGGTTCCTTTGACTGACGGTCATGCCATGGCGGCATTCAACCGTATGCGGGAGGAAATGCCGGATACGGTACAGCATCTGGACAGCTGGGAACGCTTTTTTATGATGGCACATATGAAATTTGAGCAGAATATCCTTTCTCAACAGGATATTGATGCAATGTGCCGTATGATTATGACACGTGATGATCGAATGGTTTCCCTGATCCAGAAGCATTTCCGGGCAGAAGATTATTTTAAAATCAGAAACCGGATGATTGGATCCGGCAATATCGGCGGCAAGGCCTGCGGTATGCTGTTGTCCCGACGGATTGTGAAAAATGCCATGACGGATTATGCGGAGCATTTTGAGCCCCATGATTCCTTTTTCATTGGATCAGATGTATTTTATACCTATGTGGTGACCAATCAGTGCTGGAATATGCGCATCCTGCAAAAAACGGATGATGGATATTTTACAGCGGCAGCAGAGCTGAAGGAACGTCTGTTTTCCGGCGTATTCCCCCAGGAAATCGAAATGCGCTTCCGGGAAATGCTGGATTACTATGGACAGAGTCCTATTATTGTACGCTCCTCCAGTTTGTTGGAGGATGGCTTTGGCAATGCCTTTGCGGGAAAATATCAGTCTGTCTTTTGTGTCAATCGGGGTACACCGGAGGAACGGCTGCAGGAGTTTGAACGGGCAATCCGGATTGTATATGCCAGCACCATGGATCCTTCTGCACTGGAATACCGGCGCAGACGCGGTCTGGATGATAAGGATGAACAGATGGCACTGCTGGTACAGCGTGTATCCGGCTCCAGCTTTGGAGATTTCTTTATGCCAAGTGCTGCAGGTGTGGGATTTTCCCACAGCGCTTACCGCTGGCGGGATGATATGGACCCTTCCGCAGGCATGCTGCGTATTGTTATGGGCTTGGGTACCCGTGCAGTAGACCGTGTTGTGGGAGATTATCCGCGTCTGGTCAATCTGGACCGTCCCAATACCTCTACCATGACCACCATCACAGACAAACATCGCTATTCCCAGCATTTTGTAGATATTCTGGATTTTAAAACCAACAAGCTGACTACCGTAAAGCTGGAACAGCTTTTGCCTGATCTTCCATACTGGTACCAGCATAAGGTACTGGAGCATGATTATGAAGCAGAGAGCCGGCTGCGTCAGCGGGGCAGCTATCGCCCTATCTGTTTTGCCAACTGTCAGAATTTGCTGTCAGACAAGAAATTTACCGGTATGATGCGGGAAATGCTGCGGGTACTGCAGGACAGCTATGGCGTGCCTGTTGATACGGAATTTACCGTTAATCTCAGTGAAGATGGAGATTTTTCCGTATGTCTGCTGCAGTGCCGCCCATTGAACAGCAGCGGCGGACGGGCACAGGCGGTAACCATGCCATCTTTGCCGGAAATGCAAACATTGTTCCATACAAAGAATGCTTCCATGGGCAATTCTCGTTATATTACCCTGGATTATCTCATTGTGGTAGACCCGAAGGGCTATTGTGATTACCCTTATGCGAAAAAGCCGGATGTTGCCCGTGCAGTAGGACGCATTACCCATGCCTTTGAAGGACAGGAAAAGAAGATTATGCTGCTCAGTCCCGGACGGATTGGGACTTCCTCACCAGAGTTGGGTGTGCCGGTATCCTTTGCAGATATTGCAGAATGCTCTGTGATCTGTGAAGTATCCGACAGAACGGCGGGATATATGCCTGAATTATCCTATGGCAGCCATATGTTCCAGGACCTGGTAGAAGGAGACATCTTCTATAATGCGATTTTTGAGTCGGAGCAGACCCTGTGCTATCATCCGGAGCTGCTGCACAGTTTCCCGAACCGGATTGCGGAAATGTTACCAGAGATGCCGGAAATGCATGATATGATTCGGATTTATGATGTCACAGGAGCAGGATTGAGCTTATGGAGTGATATGATTACCGGCGAAGCACTTTGTGGTTTGGAATCGGAAAAAAACGAAACATCCCAATGAGATACTTTTTCTTTCCGGTAAAAAATGCTATACTGTAGCTGCACATGCATCTGCGGATGAAGTGACAGAAATGACAGGATACAGGAAAGATTTATGGCTCATATCATAGAAATTAAGGATTTTAACGCACCGGAGCTGGATGTCTATGCCCGGCTTTCAGAAAAACAGCTGCTCAATCGTGACAATCCGGCAGAGGCGATGTTCATTGCCGAAAGTCCCAAGGTAATTGAACGGGCTTTACATGCCGAATATGAACCGGTTTCACTGCTGGTAGAGACAAAGCACATTGAAACGCAGGCAAAGGACATTCTTGCCCGCTGCGGTGATATACCGGTTTATACCGCACCGTTTGATGTGCTGACCCAATTGACTGGATTTCAGCTGACACGGGGCATGCTGTGTGCCATGCGACGCCGGAGCCTTCCCTCTGTGGAGGAGGTCTGCCGTGGGAAACACCGGATTGCGGTACTGGAGGATGTGGTCAATCCCACCAATGTGGGTGCAATTTTCCGCTCCGCTGCCGCATTGGGCATGGATGCGGTGCTGCTCACACCCAATTGCAGCAACCCGCTGTACAGACGCTCTATCCGGGTGAGCATGGGAACAGTCTTTCAGATTCCATGGACTTTCCTGCCGGAGAATGGCATACAGATTTTGCATGCATTGGGCTTTCAAACCGCTGCCATGGCGCTGACGGAGGATTCTGTTTCCATTGAGGATCAACGACTGGCAGCAGAAGAAAAGCTGGCGATTTTTCTGGGAACGGAAGGGGATGGTTTGGCGGCATCCACAATTGTAGACTGTGATTATACCGTCCGCATTCCCATGGCACATGGTGTGGATTCACTGAATGTGGCAGCAGCCAGTGCTGTTGCTTTCTGGCAGCTTCGGGTAAGGCAGAAGGGCTGAATCGCTTTTGTTCTGAGCGACGGCAAGCTCCTGGCATGGAAATCATTCAGCAAAACAGAATATGGCAGAAAAGATAGCACTGGCAAAATGTCAGTGCTATCTGTCTGTCAGGAGGGTTCATTCAGAAAAAATAACGCTTATTTTTGTGAACAATGGATAAAAATGACGAGATTTTCATGAGATAAATTGACAAAAATCTGCAAAGTGTTATAATGTATAACGAAAGATTCCTTTGGATATGCAGTGGGCGCTGTATTTATGTAACGTATTGGCCCGGATGATGACTGACACCGAAAAACCCAATCTAATGATCGTATTTCCAGAACTGTTAAAAGGATTGTCACTGGCTGGAAAACGTTGAGAACCATCAAGAAGGAGGAAGGATCTGTATGCTGTATCAAACCACACAGGAACATGAAGAATTGCGGGCAAAGGTTCGTGAATTCGCGGAGACTGAAATTAAGCCTATTGCTTTTATGCTTGACAAAAACAATCAGTTTCCAACGGAAGCGGTGCAGAAAATGGGTGAACTGGGCCTTATGGGACTGCCTTATGAGACGGAATATGGCGGTGCCGGACGGGATGCATTGAGCTATGCCATTGCTGTGGAAGAACTGTCAAGAGTAGATGGCGGAACCGGCGTTATCCTGTCTGCACATACTTCTCTGGGAACCTATCCTATTGCAGCATTTGGCACAGAAGAGCAGAAGAAGAAGTATCTGCCGGATCTGTGCTCCGGCAGAAAGCTGGGTGCATTTGGTCTGACAGAACCAAATGCCGGTTCTGATGCCGGCGGAACAGAGACGACTGCCGAGGATATGGGTGACTATTATCTGCTCAATGGAGAAAAGATTTTTATTACAAACGGCGGCGAAGCCAGCACATATGTGGTTTTCGCTGTTACAACTCCCGGCATCGGCACCAGAGGAATCAGTGCTTTTATCGTGGAAAAAGGATGGGATGGTTTTACCTTTGAGGAACACTATGACAAAATGGGCATTCGTTCCTCTGCCACCTGTCAGCTGAATTTTAATCAGGTAAAAGTTCCAAAAGAGAACTTATTGGGCAAGGAAGGCCAAGGATTCAAAATCGCCATGGCAACACTGGATGGAGGACGTATTGGTATTGCAGCGCAGGCTTTGGGCATTGCCCAGGGTGCATATGAAGCGGCGGTAGAGTATTCCAAGGAACGTGTTCAGTTTGGCAAACCTATTTGTCAGCAGCAGGGCATTGCATTTAAGATTGCAGATATGGCCACCAAACTTCGTTGTGCCCGTTTCCTGGTGTACAGTGCGGCTGAACTCAAGCAGGCCCATGTACCTTATGGAATGGAAGCTGCCATGGCTAAGAAATATGCTTCGGATATCGCGCTGGAGGTTACCAACGATGCACTGCAAATCTTTGGCGGTTCCGGTTTCCTGAAGGGCATGGAGGTAGAACGGTTCTATCGGGATGCTAAAATCACAACGATTTATGAAGGTACCAACGAAGTACAGCGTGTGGTCATTGCATCGCATATTCTGGGTAAAGCAGGCAAAGAAAGTGCAGCTGCGCCTGTTCAGCAGCGTGGACCGGAGACCGGTGCACGGAAACGTATGATTTTCAAGGATGGCACCGCACAGGAGAAGGTGGATACGCTGGTAGCCAACCTGAAGAAGGATGGACATGACTTTACCGTGGGTATTCCCATGGATACACCGATTACGCAGGCTGAGCGGGTAGTCAGTGCCGGACAGGGCATTGGTGCAAAGGAGAACATGAAACTCATAGAAGATCTTGCCAGAGCTGCCGGTGCTGCCATCGGCTCCAGCCGACCGGTGGCAGAAACGTTGAAATATGTCCCGCTGAATCGCTATGTAGGTATGTCCGGACAGAAATTCAAAGGAAATCTGTATATTGCCTGCGGTATTTCCGGAGCAATCCAGCATTTGAAGGGCATTAAGGATGCCGCATGTATTGTGGCAATCAACAACAATCCCAATGCCAAGATTTTCAAGAATTGCGACTACGGTATTGTGGGAGATGTGATGGAGATTCTGCCATTGCTGACTGCCGCGTTGGATACCGGAGAGAAGCAGCCTGCACCGCCAATGAAGAAGATGAAGCGTGCTGCACCGAAAAAGACTGCCCAGCCGAGAAAGCTGTATCTTTGCAATGGCTGCGGTTATGAGTATGACCTGTTGCTTGGTGACCCGGAAGGGGATGTAAAGCCCGGTACTGCGTTTAAAGATCTGCCTGAAGGCTGGACCTGTCCGCATTGCGGTGAGAGCGCAGACGGATTTATTGAGATTGAGGTTTGATATCGCTGCGATTGTCGTCCTCTATACATGAAGCTCCAAAAGGAGACTTGCACATGTGGGTAAAAGCGGACAAGGAACGCATAAGAAATTTATGGTAAAACAAAGGAGGTCTCTCTATATGTATAATTATCGTATGGTTACCGACGACCTGTACTGGGTAGGTGCTGATGAGCACCGCCTGGCCCTGTTTGAGAATATTCATCCCCTGTATCATGGTGTCAGCTATAATGCGTATGTCCTGTTGGACGAAAAAACGGTTTTATTTGATACCGCAGACTGGGCTGTAGGACGACAGTTTCTTGCCAATGTGAAGGCTGTGCTGGCCGGTCGTCCGCTGGATTATTTGGTTATCAATCATGTGGAGCCTGACCACGCAGCTTCGATAGAAGAAATCCTGCTGCGCTGGCCTGAGGTAAAGATTATTACCACACCGAAAGCGGTTACGCTTCTCAACCAATTTGGTTTCGCGCTGGATCCAAATAAGATAGATGAGGTTTATGAAGGGGATACCCGCTGCTTTGGCAAGCACACCATCGCGTTTGTTTATGCTCCTATGGTTCACTGGCCTGAAGCTATGGTATCGTTTGATACAACCAACGGCGTACTGTTCTCAGCTGATGCCTTTGGCTCTTTCCGTGCATTGGATGGAAAGCTGTTTGCAGATGAGGTTGATTTTGACCGGGAGTGGCTGGACGATGCCCGTCGGTATTATACCAATATTGTAGGAAAATATGGTCCGCAGGTAGTGGCTCTGCTGAACAAGGCAGCCAATATTGTCGGTTTGGAAAACATTAAATTCCTCTGCCCGCTCCATGGTCCGGTGTGGCGTAAGGATCTGGGCTATATCATCGACAAGTATACCCATTGGGCTACCTATGAGCCGGAAGAGAAAGGCGTTATGATCGTTTATGCCTCCATGTATGGCAACACGGAAAGTGCTGCAGAGGTATTGGCTGCCAAGCTCACTGCCCGGGGAATTACCAATACCCGGCTGTATGATGTATCCAGTACCCATGTCAGCTATCTGATTTCTGATTTGTTCAAGTACAGCCATCTGGTACTGGCCTCTGTCACATATAATCTGGGTATTTTCCCGCCCATGCACAATTTCCTTATGGACATGAAGGCACTGAATCTGCAAAAACGCACCGTGGCTTTGATGGGAAGTGGATCATGGGCTCCACGTTCCGGAGCTCTGATGCGGGAGTGTTTGGAGCAGCTGAAGCATATGGAAATCCTGGATGAGGATATGACGATCACATCCTCGCTCAAGGCAGACAATGAGTCGGAGATTGACGCTTTGGCCGATGCAATTGCAGCTTCTGTGAACAAATAAGCGCTATCATTTTAAGAAAAAGGGTAAAAAGCGGGCGCATCGTTTTAAAACGGTGCGCCTGTCTCTGTTATCTGGTGTTTCAACGGTTTCACCGGAACCAAATCGAAGCCCAGCGGAGCGGGTTCGATTTGGAAAGGAGGAGCAGCGGCGAGAGTGCGCTCTGACTTTTTCATAAAAAAAGTCGGAGCAAGCGATACAAAGCTTGCTCCAATCAGGTATGTTATAACGGTATGAATGTATCCGGTTAACGATTTCACCGGAACCAAATCGAAGCCCAGCGGAGCGGGTTCGATTTGGAAAGGAGGAGCAGCGGCGAGAGTGCGCTCTGACTTTTTCATAAAAAAAGTCGGAGCAAGCGATACAAAGCTTGCTCCAATCAGGTATGTTATAACGGTATGAATGTATCCGGTTAACGATTTCACCGGAACCAAATCGAAGCCCAGCGGAGCGGGTTCGATTTGGAAAGGAGGA
>CAMBYS010000109.1 GCA_945872165.1 uncultured Clostridia bacterium
AAAATACAAATGCTAAATTTCCTCATCTTGCTGAGGAAAAGCATGTTGAATGTATCTATCAATTAAATAACTATATCAACTGCCTGTGACAGCACAGGTCTTTGGTTCTTTTTATTATACCCCGTTTTCTGAAAAAAAGAAATATATTTTTGTGGATATTGAAAAATTTTTACGAAGTTTTTGCCGGTTTCCCCGGCATATTGACCGGAAGGAAAGGTAACATAACGTTATGACTGATTTTTTTCATCCGATGATGGAGGAGCAGGCGCTCAAGCAGTGCAGCTCTCTTGCTCTGGCTCATATGGGAGACAGTGTGTATGAAATTATGACCCGGGGCTATCTGATCCGTTCCGGACTGGTAACCAGTCGGAATATGCACCGGAAAACCATCCATCTGGTTTGTGCCGGCGCTCAGGCTGCCGGTGCCCAGGCTATCCAGCCAATGCTCACCGAAGCAGAACAGACAATATTCCGCCATGGACGCAATGCCAAGCCGAAATCCGTGCCGAAATCTGCCACGCCGGCAGAATATGCTCTGGCAACGGCTGTGGAAGCCCTGTTTGGCTGGCTGTATCTGAGCGGACAATATGACCGGATCAATGAACTGTTTGCTGTGCTGCTTCCGGCAGCGGAGGAATGGGCAGAACAGCATTAAAAAGGAAGGAAAACCATCCGATTTGGATGGCTTTCCCCATTTTTGATGCCTTTAGAATGCGGAAGAATTGTTCTTATTGCGGCTGTTCTTCTGATTCTTATTCTGGTTATGACAGTTCTGAGCATTCTGGTTCTGATTCTGGGAATCCGGATAATACTGATTGCTCTGGGAATTGTCAAAATTCCAGCTGTTCTGGTCATTCCGGTTCTGGGCGTTCTGCTTGTTGTTCTGAGAACTCTGGGAATACTTGCTGCTGCGGGAATAGTTGGAATTCTGGGAATTATCGAAATTCCAGCTGTTCTGCGCATTCTGATTGTTTTGATTCTGTTTCTGATTCTGAGACATTCAATGGTCACCTCGTTTCCTTTCGCTGTTAGTATGAGCGGAGCGGCAGGAAATATACCGTGTTTTTTACACACAAAGTTTTAGCTTTCTGTGAATCAGAGGTTGTCAAGTACAGCGGAATTTGATATAATTAGATGTTGATACAATGTAAATTTTATAAAAAATCGTGATGATTTTGCTATCATATGGAGGTACAAACCAATGTCTGGACATTCTAAATGGAATAATATCGCCAAGAGAAAGGGCGCAAATGATGCAAAGAAAGCCGCTATCTTCACCAAGATTGGCCGTAAGATGGCAGTAGCAATCAAGGAAGGCGGCTCCAATAACCCGGATATCAATGCCAAGCTGCGTGACTGCATTGCAGAAGCAAAGGCAAACAACGTGCCGAATGACAACATCAAGCGCATGCTGGATAAGGGCAATCAGAGCAATGTCAGCTATGAAGCGAATACCTATGAAGGCTATGGTCCGTCCGGTATTGCAGTCATCTGTGAGACCCTGACCGACAACCGCAACCGTACCGTAGCGGATGTCCGCCATTATTTTGACAAGTATGGCGCAGGTCTTGGCAATGCAGGCTGTGTATCTTGGCAGTTCGAGCAGAAGGGTGTCCTCATCATTGAGCGCGGTGAGCTGGATGAGGATGAGACCATGATGGTTGCGCTGGATGCCGGTGCAGATGATTTCCAGGCAGATGAGGATTGCTTCCAGATTTATACCTCTCCGGAGGATTTCTCTGCGGTTCGTGATACGCTGGAGCAGGCAGGCTTTGCATTTGCTCAGGCAGAGATCCAGATGGTTCCGTCCAATACCATCACACTGGAGAACGAAGAGGATATGGCACGCCTGCGCAAGCTGCTGGATGCTCTGGAGGACAACGACGACGTACAGCACGTATGGCACAACTGGGAAAATGAGGACGATTACGAAGGCTGATCGCTCATTTTCTGAACATATTCTAAATATAGGAATGAAACCGCCCCAGCATGCAGCCGGGGCGGTTTTTACATATCCTTTCCTTCATCGGGAAAACATAAAAAATCGGGCTTTCTCCGAAGAGAAAGCCCGCATATCAGGTTTCAAATAAGGAAAAATTACTCAGCGTCAACCTTAGCCATGTGCTGAACCAGCATCAGCAGCTTGTTGGAGTAACCCCATTCGTTGTCGTACCAGGAAATTACCTTAACGAAGTTGTCGGTCAGGTAAACGCCAGCGGTAGCATCGAAAATGGAGGTGCGAGCATCACCCAGGAAGTCAGAAGAAACAACTGCATCCTCGGTGTAGCCCAGAACGCCCTGCAGGCCGCCTTCTTCGATCGGGGTCTCAGAAGCCTTCTTCATAGCTGCGCAGATGTCATCCTTGGTAGCCGGGTTAACCAGGTTAGCGGTCAGGTCAACAACAGATACGTCCAGGGTCGGAACACGCATGGAGATACCGGTCAGCTTGCCGTTCAGCTTCGGATAAACCTTGCCTACAGCCTTTGCAGCGCCAGTGGAAGACGGGATGATGTTGCCGGAAGCAGCACGGCCGCCGCGCCAGTCCTTCTTGGACGGACCGTCAACAGTCTTCTGGGTGCCGGTGGTGGAATGAACTGTGGTCATCAGACCTTCCTTGATGCCGAATGCCTCGTCCAGAACCTTAGCGATCGGAGCCAGGCAGTTGGTGGTGCAGGAAGCGTTGGAAACGAACTGCATATCCTTGGTGTAAGTGTCCTGGTTTACGCCGTAAACGAACATCGGGGTAGCGTCCTTGGACGGAGCAGACATGATAACCTTCTTAGCGCCAGCGTCGATGTGACCCTTAGCAGATTCCTGAGTCAGGAAGAAGCCGGTGGACTCAACAACGTAATCTACGCCGATTTCGCCCCACGGAATCTCTTCCGGCTTGAACTTAGCATATACCTTGATTTCCTTGCCGTTTACGATGATGGAATCGTCGGTGTAGGAGATCTCGCCGGTGTACTGACCATGCATGGTGTCGTAACGCAGCATATAAGCCATATAATCCGGAGTCATACCCGGGTCGTTGATGCCCAGGAATTCGATGTTTTCATTGGACAGGCCTGCACGGAAAACCATACGGCCGATACGGCCAAAGCCGTTGATACCTACTTTGATACCCATAGTAGTAATATCCTCCTTATTGAATATATCCTTTTTTACTGGAACGATTACATTATACACGGAAAAGTGCGATTCTGCAATGACAGATTTGTATAAAATGCAGTCGAAAACGAAAAAAATTTCATATCTCCTGTTCATAGCGACGCCGTTTCTGGTATAATGTAGGTAACTTTTTGTCGGATGTTGCCGATGTGAACAAAAGAAAGAGGTGATCGGCCTTGGAAACGAGAAAAAATAATCCGGATATGTCAGCAGATTTGTGGGGAATAGAGACAGAAATAGAGGTTTTTTTTGACGGATTGCCCCAGGATGTGCTGTATGCAGCCTGCCGGGGACTGGATGCCCCGCTGCGTCCCATGGCGTATGTTTCAGACCAGCTGATGGTACTGCGTCAGACAGATTCCTGCCGGAGCATTCTGGCGGATGTGGGATTTTATTCCGTGGAAGGGATTCTGCCGGACCAGGTATGTGAAACCATCCGGCAGTGCATACGGACGAAGACAGACCAGAAGCTTCCGCTGCAGCTGCGGGAGACCCGATGGGAGCTGCATATTGTTCCGGCAGGGCAGGGAGCCATGCTGGTCTTTGCCCCGGCTGTGCAGCAGCAGGCTGGCGTGACCATGGCGGCAGCCCGTCTGCGGGACTGTGCCCAGAACCTGCTGTTCCAGGCGGAAGATCTGGATCAGGAGAACCCGGAAAAAGCAGCCAATACACGGCAGCAGGCCATGCGGATTCTGCGACAGGTCAACCATATGCAGCTGCTTTTCGGCACGCCGGAGCCCATGCGCTGGGGAGAATGTCAGGCCTGTGCCATGGTACAGGATATTCTGCAGCAGCTGCAGGATCGGGGTGTAGATGCCGTGATGCGGGAGCCGGAAAAGGAAATTACCTTCCGGGGAGATGAACGCCTGATCAGTGCGGCATTGATGACGCTGATTTCCAACAGCCTGCGGCATGGCGGTGCAGAGACAAAATTGGTTCTGACGGTGGAACAGGTGGGTAACAGTGTTTCCTTCGGTGTGCTGGATTATGGTCTGGGACTGAGTGATCTGGCACTGGAGCGCATGAATGATACCTGGGAAAAGCCGGATGCGCTGGTAGGCGGCTGGGGTCTGGGTGTGCCCTATGCCAGACGGATTGCCGCCATGCATGGTGGTCTGCTGCTGTTTTTGCGCAGGCAGGAGGGCGGTACGGTGGCCCATCTCCGGATACCGCTGCACATTGAGGATCTGGAAGGTATGGAAAGCGGCTCAGATTATCAGACCTTCCTGACCTCCGGTATCCGTATATCCGATGTTGAGCTGTCAGATGCCCTGGGAACAGACATATACCGGGCAGAGTAGCAAACCGATTTCCGGCTACTGACAGTTTAACCCAAATCTGCCGGGATATTCCCCTGTTTTCCCGGGAAAACAGGGGAAAAATCCAAAAATACCAAGGAAATAACCAGAATCGTACAGGGCTAACAAGAATAGTGAGAAAATTTTTGTTGATTTCTGTTATTTTTTTTGCAAAATTCCTTGCGTTTATCGTTGGAATGTCGGTATAATGTAGGTTATAGGATTCCGCCCATTCAGAGGGTGGGCGGGATAGGCGGGATGGTCATGCCTGATTTGCGGGAGGAAGGCTGTTCCGCAGTAAATTTGTCTGCGGTGCGGCGGCAGGCCGCACAAAATGAACAGAGAGGTGAATCCATAATGGCGTACACGTTTCGTGGCGGTATCCATCCTGGAACCAAGGACGATCCGGGATTCAAATCCGCAACAAACACAAAGCCGATCGAAGTCCTGAAGGCACCTGACAAGGTCATCCTTCCCGTTTCGATGCACATTGGCGCACCGGCAAAGCCGCTGGTGAAGAAGGGTGACATCGTCGACATGGGTCAGATGATTGCAGAGGCAGGCGGTTTCGTCAGCGCTCCGGTTCATGCATCGGTATCCGGTAAGGTTGTTGACGTCGTTCCGATGCTGCATCAGAATGGCGCCAAGGTTCTGTCCATTGTGATTGAAAATGACCATGAGGACAGACTGCATGAGTCCGTAAAGCCCAAGGATTTTGAGAACATGAGCAACGATGAACGCATCCAGGCAATCTGGGATGCAGGTATTGTTGGTCACGGCGGCGCAACCTTCCCGACGCATGTAAAAATCAAGTCCGGTATTGGCAAATGCGATACCATCCTGATTAACGGCGCGGAATGTGAACCGTACATTACATCTGACCACCGTCTGCTTCTGGAGCGTCCGGAAGAGATCGTGGAAGGCGTTCGTTATCTGGTCAAGATCATGGGCGTCAAGCAGGCTTATATCGGCATCGAGCTGAATAAGCAGGATACATTTGCAAAGATTGAACAGCTGCTGAACAATGACCCGGTCATCAAGCTGGCACCGCTGGAGTGCCGTTACCCGCAGGGCGCAGAAAAGCAGCTGATCAATGCCGTTACCGGCCGTGAGGTTCCCTCCGGCAAGCTGCCGGCTGACGCAGGCTGTGCTGTATTCAATGTAGACACCGCAGGTGCGGTTTACCGCTGCTTCGCAAAGGGCATGCCGGTCATCCGCCGCGTGGTTACCGTTTCCGGTTCCGCCATCAACGAGCCGAAGAATCTGGAAGTACGCACCGGTACCTGTGTTACCGAGCTGATTGATGCCTGCGGCGGCTTTAAGCAGGCACCGAACAAGCTGCTGGCCGGCGGTCCGATGATGGGCGTGGCACAGTTTACCACAGACGTTCCGGTTCTCAAGGGCACCAACGCATTCCTCGCCTTCTGCGGAGAAGAGGACAAGCGTGAAAAGAACCCCACCTGCATCCGCTGCGGACGCTGCGTAGGTGTTTGCCCGATGCATCTGACTCCGGTTTACATGAACATGTACGCATCCAGAAACAACCTGGAAGGCTGCGAGGAATACGACGTACTGGACTGCATTGAGTGCGGCTCCTGTGCATATGTATGTCCGGCACGCATCCCGCTGGTACAGCAGTTCCGCGTTGCCAAGATGCGCGTTCAGGAAAAACGCAGAGCAGAAGCTGCTGCTGCGCAGAAGTAAGGAGGGCGGAACGGTATGTATGATTTTAGCAAAGTAGTAATTACATCCTCCCCTCATATTAAGAGCAAAGAGGATACCCGGTCGATTATGGCGGATGTGCTGATCGCACTGATCCCGTCTCTGGCTGTATCGACCTATGTATTTGGATTCCGTGCCATTCTGATGACTGCGGTTTCCGTTATTGCCTGCATGGTATTTGAGGCAATCTACGACAAGATCGTAGGCAAGGAAAATACCATCATGGATCTGTCAGCCGCTGTTACCGGCGTGCTGCTGGCATTTGTCTGCCCGGTAACCCTTCCCTACTGGATGCTGATTATCGGTGACGGCATTGCCATCATCTTCGCAAAGTGCCTGTTTGGCGGCCTTGGCAAGAACTTCATCAACCCGGCACTGGCTGGCCGTGCATTCCTGCTGGCATCCTGGCCGGTAGCGATGACCACCTGGGTGGCAGCACATGGTCAGGTTGGCCTGATCTCCAATGCGGACGTTACTTCTTCTGCTACCCCGATGGCAATCCTGAAGGGCAGCGCAGAGGGCGATCTGCCCAGCGTGATGAGCATGTTCCTGGGTCAGTGCGGCGGCTCCATGGGTGAGGTTTCCGCCATTGCCCTGCTGATCGGCGGCGTTTATCTGCTGGTGCGCAAGGTTATCACCATCCATATCCCGGCAGCATACATTCTGACGGTTGCAGTTCTGTCCTTTATCTTCCCGCAGGGCGGCTATGGTCATCTGGAGTACATGCTGTACGCTATCTTCGGCGGCGGTCTGATGCTGGGTGCCATCTTCATGGCTACCGACTACAGCACCACCCCGGTTTCCAAGAAGGGTCAGATTATCTTCGGCATCGGCTGCGGCCTGCTGACCATCATGATCCGTTTCTTCGGCGGTTATCCGGAAGGCGTATGCTATTCCATCCTGCTGATGAACACCACCGTATGGCTGATTGACAAGTACACCCGCCCGACCAAGTTCGGTGCACCGGCAAAGCAGAAGAAGGAGGGCTAATCCATGGCTGGCAAGCAGAAAAATGAATTTGTACAGCTCGGCGGCATCCTTTG
>CAMBYS010000110.1 GCA_945872165.1 uncultured Clostridia bacterium
GCGGGATCATAGGGGAAAAAATCAATACAATTCGTATAAAATAAAAAATAATATACCTAAAGTAAGAAAAGGAGCGTGATTTTTTGCAGTTTACCGCAGGAAATTTTGATGTAGCGGTCATTGGTGCCGGACATGCTGGTATTGAGGCGGCATTGGCTTCTGCCCGTCTGGGTTTACAGACTGTTATCTTTTCGATTAATCTGGATGCTGTGGGCAATATGCCCTGCAATCCGGCCATTGGCGGTACAGCAAAGGGCCATCTGGTGCGTGAGATTGACGCGTTGGGCGGTGAAATGGGTCGTGCAGCAGATGCGGCTTGTATCCAGTACCGCCTGCTCAACCGGGGCAAGGGTCCGGCTGTCCATTCTCTCCGGGCACAGGCTGACCGTTCCGCATATCGTACCTATATGAAGCATGTACTGGAGAAGCAGCAGAATCTGATGCTGAAACAGGCAGAAATCGTAGATATTACACAGAAAAATGGTGCGGTTACGGGTGTTACCACAAAAACCGGTGCACATTATACAGCCAAGGCTGTCATCATTGCCACCGGTACCTATTTGCAGGGACGTATTATCATTGGTGACACCTTTTATGACGGCGGTCCAGACGGCATGTTTGCTGCCATTGGTCTGACTGATTCCCTCCGTGCCATGGGATTGAAGCTCATGCGGTTTAAAACCGGCACGCCGCCCCGTGTCAATCGCCGGAGCATTGATTTTACCGATCTGGAGGTACAGGAGGGTGAAACCGATTGTATCCCCTTCTCCTTTGAAACCGAACAGGTACCGGAAAATCGTGCGGTATGTCATCTGACGTATACCAATGCGGATACCCATACGGTGATCCGAGAGAATCTGAACCGTTCTCCCCTGTATTCTGGCAAGGTGGAAGGCATTGGCCCCCGATACTGTCCGTCTATTGAGGACAAGGTGGTGCGGTTTGCCGATAAACCCAGACATCAGCTGTTTATTGAACCGATGGGGCTGGATACCGAAGAAATGTATATTCAGGGCTTTTCCTCCTCCATGCCGGAGGATGTACAGCTGGATATGATCCATACGATCAAGGGATTGGAGCATGCAGAGGTCATGCGTCCGGCATATGCCATCGAATATGACTGTATTGACCCGCTGGAGCTGCGTCCGACACTGGAAACCAAGAAGATTTCCGGTTTGTATGGCGCAGGACAGTTCAATGGTTCCTCCGGTTATGAGGAAGCAGGTGCACAGGGCATTGTGGCAGGTATCAATGCTGCTCTCAAGCTCAAGGGTGAACCGCCGATGATACTTGACCGGGCAGATGGATATATCGGTACACTGGTGGATGATCTGGTTACCCGTGGTACCAACGAACCCTATCGTATGATGACTTCCCGCAGTGAATACCGCTTGATTTTACGGCAGGATAATGCGGATGAGCGTCTGGTTGGCATTGGCACCCGTGTAGGACTGAATCCGCCGGAACGGCTGGAAAAAGTACAGCGGAAATATGCGGCGGTACAGCAGGAAATTGACCGTGTGAGCCGGGTCAATATGGCGCCATCTGATGACATGCAGGCATTTCTCAAGGCACATCACAGTACGCCATTGAAGTCCGGCTGCAAGCTGGCAGACCTGATTCGCCGTCCGGAGCTGAAATATGATGATCTGGCATCCTTTGACCCGGAACGCCCGGAGCTGCCGGCAGTGATCCGGGAACAGGTGGAAATCCGTATCAAATATGAGGGCTATATTCAGCGGCAGATGCGGGATGTAGAACAATTCCGCAAGCTGGAAAGCCGTCCTCTGCCTCAGGATCTGGATTATACATCCATTTCTTCCCTGCGTCTGGAGGCACGGCAGAAGCTGCAGCAGATTCGCCCGATGAATTTTGGACAGGCTTCCCGTATTTCCGGTGTCAGCCCGGCAGATATTACAGCATTGATGATCGTAACAGAATTGATGGAAAAGGAGAAACGCGATGACTGAACTGCTGAAACAGGGCTTTTCCGCCATGCAGCTGACCGTCTCTGAGGAACAGATTGCTCAGCTGGAGGATTTTACCGCAAGGATGCTGGAAACCAATAAGGTTATGAATCTGACCCGTATCACAGACCCGCAGGAGATTGCACAGAAGCATCTGTTAGACAGCGCTTCCCTGCTAACGATTGGGGATTTTTCCAACAAATCGGTGGTAGATGTGGGCTGCGGCGCCGGGTTTCCGGGTATGCCGCTGCATATCCTGTGTCCTTCCTGCCGGTTAACGCTGTTGGATTCCCTGGGCAAACGCATTAAATTTTTACAGTCATGCATCGACGGCATGGGTTTGGCACAGATTGAAGCAGTTCATGCCCGTGCGGAGGAATATGCGGCGAAGCATCGGGAAAGCTATGATTTTGCGGTATCCCGTGCGGTAGCCCAGCTCAATGTGCTGGCAGAATTATCCCTGCCATTGGTCAAGCCGGGCGGCTGTTTTATTGCCATGAAGAGCGTTGACAGTGATGTGGAGCTGGAAGCTGCCCGGCATGCCATCACGGTTTTGGGCGGTGAATTGGAGAAAATTGTGGATTATCCCATTCCGGGAACCGAAATTACCCACCGTTTGGTGGTGATTCGGAAGAAAAAGCATACACCAAAGCAGTATCCGCGGCCATTCCGCAAGATTTCTGCTCAGGCATTGTAAAACAGGGATTGTTTCACGTGAAACAATGGAGGATGTGTGAAATAGAGGAAATATCCTTGTATGAAGATTTCATATGGAGGTAAAACCTTATTTTCCTGCAAAGATGGCACCATTGCTATGTTAGCCGGGGGCTCGCTCTCGCTTCGCTCGGCTGCATTCAGCAGCACGCGACCTCTTTGCAATCTCCCTCCTTTTCCCTTCTGGGTACGGACCGCCTGCTGCTCCAATACAACAAAAGCAGCCGGCGGTCATGGGGATTGTGGACAGAGATTTCCAAATAGTACCGTTCATTTTATCCGCTGAGATAGCAATAAACCGGTTCAGAAAAAAGCCTCCCTCTGCCTCCCTCTTGGAGGGAGGTGGCATTTGCGTGAGCAAATGCCGGAGGGAGTTGAATGAACCTCTTTCTATCAGATAAAAATCGGAGAAAGCTGACGTCATACGTCTGACGATTTCGAGAACGCATACTATTCATACTGAAATTTAGGAAAATATGTGATGCAAACAGCATTTGCCTGCATGTTTCACGTGAAACAATGGAAATTGCGGAGCGAAAAGCAATCATTTCTGCATTCATATGCGCTGCATTCATGTGCGTTGTGCGTATTTTAGGGCAAAGCTGGATACACCAAAAATATAGCAGAAAAAAACAGAAAGAAACTGGAATATAGACAGAAATCCGGGTTGTTTCACGTGAAACATCGTGGTATAATAAATACCGGACTAGAAAGTGATCCGGAAAGGAAACCACGTAATGGGAAAAATTATTGCATTTGCAAATCAAAAGGGCGGCGTTGGCAAGACAACAACTGCCGTGAACCTGGCAGCTGCATTGGCTGAGCAGGGCAAAAAAGTTCTCGTGTGCGATTTCGACCCGCAGGGCAATGCGACTTCCGGTTTTGGTATTGATCCACGTTCCCTGAAAACCAGTGTGTATGAACTGACGGTTTGTGATGCACCGGTGGAAGAGGGTATCATCAAGACAAAATGGGTGGATGTCATCGGTGCCAATGTGAATCTTGCCGGTGCGGAAATTGACCTGATTGAACTGGACCGCCGGGAGTATCGGCTGAAAATGGTATTGGATCAGCTGCGTGACGCATATGATTTTATTTTTATTGACTGTCCGCCATCATTGGGTTTACTGACACTCAATTCCCTGTGTGCGGCAGATTCCTTCCTGGTGCCATTACAGTGTGAGTATTATGCACTGGAGGGTTTGACCCAGCTGATGACAACAGTACGTGCCGTACAGCGGGGATTGAATCAAGGCATTAAGATGGAAGGCGTCTTGCTGACGATGTTTGACGGCAGAACCAACCTGTCCATCCAGGTTGTGGAAGAGGTCAAGCGTCATTTTGGCAAAAAGGTATTTGCAACCGTTGTACCACGGAATGTCCGTTTGTCTGAGGCACCAAGCCATGGTGAACCGATTACTGCATATGACCGGTACTGCCGTGGAGCAGAGGCATATATGGCACTGGCACAGGAATTCCTGCGCAGAAATGAAGGATAAGGAAGGGGAAACGCATGGCAAATAAAAGCTTGGGTCGCGGCCTTTCCGCGTTGTTCGGGGAAGAAAATATGGATGCTGCTATCCCGCCGACGAGTGCTGAACCAGTGCGTCCAAAGAATGGCTTCCGGAATATCCCGTTGCGGCGGATTGAACCGAACCGTGCACAGCCACGCCGGGAATTTGATGAAGCGGCATTGCAGGAGCTGGAAAACAGTATCCGGCTGCATGGCGTTTTGGCACCGATTACGGTACGGCTGGGTGACAACGGATATTACCAGATCGTCGCAGGGGAGCGCCGCTGGCGTGCAGCACGCCGGGCAGGTTTGGACAGCATTCCTGCTATGGTGATTGACGCAGATGACCAGACCATGATGGAACTGGCATTGATTGAAAACCTGCAGCGTGAAGACCTGAATCCCATGGAAGAAGCGGAAGGCTATCGGGCATTGATTGACCAGTTTGGCATGAAACAGGAAACTGTGGCAGAACGTGTGGGACGGTCCCGTTCCGCTGTTGCCAACAGTCTGCGCCTGTTATCCTTGGATGAGGACATCCGCAAGCTGGTGGTGGAAGGCAAGCTGTCCAGCGGACATGCACGGGCTGTGCTGGCAGTACAGCAGCCGGATAAACGTCTGGCAGCGGCTAAAACCATGATGGAAAGCGGTATGTCTGTGCGGCAGGCAGAAGCATATGTGAAACGCCTGAATCAGCCCAAACAGGAAAAGACAGAACAACCGGTGAAGGAATTCCAACCGGATTATTATGCGGAGGTACAGCGGAAGTTGGAAGGTTCCCTGGGCCGCCGGGTACAAATAGACCATAAAAAAAATAAAGGAAAAATCACCCTGGAATATTATGGGGATGAGGATTTGGAACGGCTGGCAAATGCACTGGCAGCTGCAATTCTTTGACGGAGGCCTGGCATGAGCGAAGGAAAAAAGAAGGACGATATCAAAACACAGGAAGAAGATATCAAAATCTATGAAGAAACCGTATCTATTGACCGCAGCCGTCAGAAAAGCCGAAAAATCTTTGTTTTTTATATCATCGGCCTGTTTTGTGTGGCATTGGTATTAATTCTCGTCAGCTATGTGATGCAGGCACATGCGAATCAGCAGCTGGAGGATCTGGGTACACAGCTGACCCAGCAGACGGATGCTGCAAAGGGCGCTAAGGCAAAAGCAGATCAGCTGCAGGAAACCATGGATACCATACAGAAGCAGCTGGATGAGAGCAAGGAAGAAAATGCCGCTTTACAGTCTACGGTAGAGGAACAGGAAAAAGCTATCGCCGCACTGGAACAGCTGTGGCAGCTGGAACAGGCATATCGAACCGGTGATGACAGCGCGGCCCGGGAACTGGTGGAAAAAATGGATCAGGCATATACCCGTGCTGTACTGACAGATGAAAATAAACAGCCATTGACCGGCGAGTCTGCCAAAGAATATGCCGAAATCTGCCGTGCACTGGATTCCGAGGAATAATATAAGCAGCAGAAAGAGGAAACGGAAAAAAGCGGAAGCCTCTCTCAGAAAGCAGAAGCTCTTCAATCCAACCCAAAGCCACACCATGGATATGGGCATATAAAACTCAGCAATCTTTCATCGGAATTTTATGTTCCGATGCATATAGAAAGGAATAATGCAACGTGTTAGATGTAAAATATCTTCGTGAAAACACCGAAAAATGCAAAACCCGCCTGGCTATGCGCGGCAAGAGCTATGATGAGGAAATTGACGCAGCACTGGCACTGGACCAGAAGCGCCGTGACATCATTGGCGAAGTGGAAGCCATGAAGGCAGAACAGAATAAAGTATCCAAATCCATCCCGCAGCTGAAGAAGGCTGGTGAGGATGTCAGCGCTGTATTGGCACAGATGAAGGAACTGAGCCAGAAGGTAAAGCAGCTGGATGCTGAGCAGGCAGAGGTAGAGGAAAAGCTGCGTGCTACCATGCTGACCATCCCGAATGTTCCGGCTGACCAGGTACCGGAGGGTGCAGATGATACCTGTAATCCGGAGCTGCGCCGCTGGAGTGAGCCGAGACAGTTTGATTTTGAGCCGAAGGCACATTGGGATATTGGCAAGGATCTGGGCATTCTGGATCCGGATACCGCTTCCAAGGTTACCGGCAGCCGTTTCCATTTCTATAAGGGTGCAGGTGCCCGTCTGGAGCGTGCTGTTATTAACTACTTCCTGAATACCCATACCGAAAACGGTTATACCGAAATCCTGCCGCCGTTCCTTGCGAATGTGGCATCCATGACCGGTACCGGTCAGCTGCCGAAGTTTGCAGAGGATATGTACCATCTGGAAAATACGGATCAGTACCTGATTCCGACTGCAGAAGTACCGGTTACCAATATGTATCGTGATGATATCATTCCGGCAGAACAGCTGCCGATTCGTTATGCTGCATATTCCGCTTGCTTCCGTGCAGAGGCAGGTGCCGCAGGCCGTGACGCACGTGGTCTGATTCGTCAGCATCAGTTCAACAAGGTAGAGCTGGTAAACTTCACTGCACCGGAGGATTCCTGGAATCAGCTGGAGAATCTGACCCATGAGGCAGAATGTGTCCTGCAGGGCCTGGGTCTGCCGTATCGTGTTGTCATCCTGTGTACCGGTGATGTAGGCTTCAGCTCTGCATGCACCTATGACATTGAGGTATGGATGCCGTCCTATGGCAGATATGTAGAGATTTCTTCCTGCTCCAACTTCCTGGATTATCAGGCACGCCGTGCGAACATCCGCTGCCGTAATGAGAAGGGTAAGCCGCAGTTTGCACATACCCTGAACGGTTCCGGTGTTGCTGTTGGACGTACCGTAGCTGCTATCCTGGAGAACTATCAGAATGCAGATGGTTCTGTAACAATTCCTCCTGTTTTAGTTCCATACTGT
>CAMBYS010000111.1 GCA_945872165.1 uncultured Clostridia bacterium
CTCCCCTAGAGCAATATTTGTATAAATATAATGTAAATATATAAATAGTATTTCCCCATCCGTCAAAAAACCGCCTGCCGGTTCGTTCCTCCGACAGGCGGTCACGTTGTTTCCTTATGATAGACGGTTTAAGTTCTGCCGCTGCTCAGAGTATTCTGGATAAAGCCATGCAGCATAACTGCTGCCTGTGCACGGGTCATAGCACCGCCCGGATTCAATGTACCCATATCCGTACCATGCATCACACCTGCACCCACTGCCCATTTCATAGCCGGCTCTGCCCAATCGGATACCTGATCCGCATCACTGAATTGGGTCAGCTCTGCACTTGCGCTCACATCATAGCCCAGCTTGGCAGTAAAATTATACAGGATCTGTGCGAACTGTTCACGGGTTACCGGTGCATCCGGTGAGAAGCGGTTTTCACCTACGCCATTGACAACACCATTGCCGCCTGCCCAGCGTACCGGATTTGCATACCATTCTGTGGATGGTACATCCACAAACGATGCACGGTTGCCCGAATCTATGCCATACTGTACCCAATACTGTCTGGACAGTGCATACAGAATCTGTACCGCCTGGCTGCGGGTTGTTGTCGTATTCGGCGAGAATCTTGTGGCTTCCACACCCTTCATCAGGCTATGCTGATTCACATAGCTGACATATGCATAAAACCAATCTGTGGATGCCACATCTTCAAATCCATTTTCCCATTTCAGCCAGTTGGAATCCTGCAGAATAGCAGTATAACCATATGCAGCATAATTGGTATCAAAGTCTGTGACCTGCTTCGCATCCAGGCTGGATACGCCTGCATGAACATACATACCGGAAGTGGATACCGTATGTCCTGCTGTCACATCCCATGCCGGTACATCCGCACTGCGGCGTACCCGTACTTCTGCTGTACCGCCGGTAACTGCCACATTGCCGTCACATGCAATTGCGCTGTCATCGCCATATACAGCAAGATATCCCTTGGTTTCCACGCCGGTACAGGAAATAGCGTCGCCGCCCTTTCCTTCATCTGATTCCGCATGAAGGGCAGCATATTCAGTAATGGTCAGCTTGCCTGCTTCAATGCATGCATTCTGTGCTGTTGCCACCAGCATGGCACCGCCGCTGAGTGTCAGGTCACTGTCCATCTTCATGCTGCTGTTTTCACCCCGGATGCTCACAGAAACATCCTTGATTTCCAGTTTGGTTCCGGTACTGTGATCATTGACAATGCCGTTATATGCACTTTCAATTTCCAGCATGCCTTCGCCCTGAATCAGCACATCACCTGCGGTATTTTTGTTGTCATCTGCGTTAAATACCACAGCCTCAATCATACCGTTATTGGCAGTTGCATCTGCATCAATACAGCTGTCACCATCCAGACTGATGGTCAGAGAACCATTGGAAGCGGATAATGCAGTTCCCTGTGCCTTAATATTGGCATCCTTCAGGTACAGCACACCATCCTTAAAATAAGCATTGTTGGAGGCAGAGCCTGCTGTTGTGGTAGAGCCGTCATTATTCCAGCCCATACCATCGGTCAGTGTCTTGCCTGCAATAGTCACAGTGGTTGTTTTCTGTGTATTCACAGCAGTGGCAGCAGTCGGAAGCAGAGCTGTTGTCATACATACAGCCAATACTGCGCTCAAAAGTTGTTTCTTCATTGATGTCATCCTTTTCTGCTCTATTTTTGTTACCAAATTGTAATCTTTTTATTTATTATGCCACATGCGATAACAAAATGCAAGGGCTTTTACAAAAAAACTACCGGTCAAAAATAGCAAAAAAGTGTTTTTCTTCGCCTTTCTTAACGAAAATATAACAAAAAAAGTTCTGAAATCCTTTCCTGCCGGTTATGACGTGGGCTTTTGCCGCTTTTGCTTTTCACCCAGCAGGACAGAAAAACCCAGTCTGCGGATGCATTCGGTTCCTAACATGGAAAGCAGCAGCGCTGCCAGTGCCGCACCCAGGCTCAGCACCACCGGATGGATATCCTTCTGTCCCAACTGGCTGTACATGCCATACAGCAGCATGGGATGTATGAGATAAATGCCCATAATATCCCGTTTGAGCAGCTGATACCATGAGGTTTCATGCATATAGGGAAACCATTTGCGGCACAGCAGCACAAATATCAGCATGCCGCAGCAACCCAGCAGTGCCAGAACCACATCCCAGCCATGTGACGTCGGCACACAGATTCCTGAGGCGATACAGAAAGCGGCAAACACCACACCACCCAGCAAAAGCTTCCGGTTCTGCTTGCCCGCATAGTCATGAAACAGCATACCCAGCACAAAATAGAGCTGATAGCGCATGGCAGCAGAGATCTGGAATCCGACATGCACATAGGGGTACATCAGAAAAACCGCTGCGGACAGGCACAGCATGTTGCTCCTTCCCCAGTGATAAACACGCCTCGTCAGCCGGACAAACACATAAATCCAGAACAGAGCAAACAGATACCACAGATGTCTCGAATTATGGGATAATACAATGCCATTCCAGCAGTACGCAAAATATCCGCTCTGATCCAGTCCAAGCAGCTCCATGACAGGTGCCACATAGAAAAATCCCCAGAAAAAATAGGGAAACAGCAGCCGCAGCAGCTTATTCTTTAAAAAAGGCAGATGTTCCTGATATTTTCCCATCTGCAGGCAATAGGCATACACAGCACCGGAAATCAGGATAAACAGCGGCATATGAAAGGAATAAATTGCTGTGGTCAGAATTTCCAGCAGATGGGAGGAATTGACCGGATGAAAGGCACCATTCACCGTATACATCACCGTACTGTGTGCCAGTACAACCAGAAGCATAGCAGCCAGCTTTAAATCATCATATATCTGCGATTTTTTCTTGTCTAGCATACAGAATGCCTCAATTTACAGGGAAATATTTTGCAGCCAGCTTTGCTCCGCTTCATTTGGCTGATAAATATGCTGCTTCCGCTTGTCCAGCAGTACAGTCTTGCCTGCCAGCTTACCAATCCACATGCCGTCATCCAAACGGCTGGCAAACAGCTGCTGTTCTTCAATTTTCACGGTACGCTGTCCGTTTTTATCCTCCAGAACAATGCTGCCATAGACCACGCCATCCTCCGGCACACCTTCACAGCCGAAATCCGGTTCCTCTACATAGAGCAGCTTGGCCAGCGGACGAAATACGGAGCCATTCAAATCAAAGGGTTCCCATTTTCCTGCCATCATGCTTTGCCTCCTTCTTTTTCCCATCCCGCTTGACAAATCGCCGGGGAAATAGTATCCTTGAAGTAACAAAAGGGGCATACCGGTAAACGGTTTGTTTTTCCCGTATAAGATTAGGTTAAAGAAATAACCCGCCTTATGTAGCAGTCAGGCGGGTTACTTCTTTTTGATCTGAAGCATCAGATTGATAATGCCAATGATGACCAGCGTATAGGTAAATAACGCTTCATATGTTACCATAAGCATGCCCTCCTTTCGCCAAAGACTGCGGAGGGCATAAGTGAAGTAAAGCCCTCCGTCCTGAATCGAAGGAGAAATGTACCATTTACCGGAATTATGCCTTATCTGTATCTTACCAGAACAAAGAAAATCCGTCAAGGAAGTGCCTGTTTTGTGCCATTTCCCTGACGGATTTTATATTATTTCAGTACTTTGTCGATTTTTTCCTGCACCTCATCCAGTACACTGAATACCCGGCGAAGCATTTCCCAGCACACCCGGGGTGCACTTGCTGTGGTAATCACAGCATCTGCTGCCGCTGCCACCTCACTGTCACTGTCAAGGAAAAACCGTACCCATGCATAATTGGCATTCAGGTCATTGAGCAGCTTCAGCATCGGACGCTGCCGGTCTTTAGGCACTGTACCCAGCTTATAACACCGGATACCGAATTCTGTGCCATCCGCACTGAATACCATGGCAACATTATATAAAATACTGGTTTTGCCTGCCAGCTCCACAGCAACATAATGACTGCCATCCGGCTGCGGGTCATGCATATGCCGGATATCATGCCGTTCCAACCGTTCAATAAAAGCTTCTGCTGATGCGTTTCCCATCATTCTCTCCTCCTTCATATACCCTGATGTTTTGTTTATTTTCCTACCCAGCGCAGGCCCTTGGGATAATGGTTTTTCATCATCCCACCTGCTGCCTTGCCCCAGCCCAGAACAAAGCCATCTGCTGTCACAACGGTCCAGCCCTTTTCCCCATCATAGGGAAAGGTTTCTCCCCGCAGATAGGCTTCTGCGCTGCCGTCTGCCTCATGTAAATTGCATATCCGGCAAAAATCCTCTGCCGGCAGCACATGAGACAGGGCATGGGCTGGTTCCAGACGGTTCTTTTTCATGGTACCCAGTTCTACGCCCCAGGTCTTTACCCGCAAACCGGATAAATCCAGTGCGCAGGCATTGGGAAGCAGGAACAGCTTATCCTTCCGCAGCACAATCGAACTGTCTGCGGGTAAGGTTTTGACCTGTTCCTGTATCAGCCGGATACCGGTATCCAGCAGCTCCTGTTCCTTCCGGGACAGCTTGCTTCGCGGTGTCGGTATATCACCCTCCACCCTGCCTGTCCGTCGCAGCACAGCGGCAAAATGTCCTTCTCCATCCAGCTTATGCGGCCACAGACGGAATGCCTTTGCCGTATCCGGATGTCCGTGTTCCGCCCATTCCGGATGGGCTGGTGACAGCTGTGCCGGTACAGGCTCTACCGAAACCATTTCAAATTCCGGATGCCGTTCCAGGAATCGGGAAATGCTGCCTTCATCTTCTTCCGGGGCAAAGGTACAGGTGGAATACACCAGTTTTCCGCCGCCCCGCAGCATTTGTGCGGCACAGTCCAGAATATCTGCCTGACGTTCCGCACAGAATGCCGGTAATTCCGGTGTCCATTCTGCCTGTGCCGGATTGTCCTCCTTGCGGAACATGCCTTCACCGGAGCAGGGGGCATCCACCACAATGGTATCAAAGAAATGGGGGAATTTTTGTGCCAGATGCTCCGGGGTTTCATTGCAGACAATACAATTGGCAATACCCATGCGCTCTACGCTCTGGGCAAGGATAGCAGCCCGTCCCGGATGGATTTCATTGGCGACCAATACGCCTTTTCCCTGCATTCTGCCTGCCAGATGGGTGGTTTTACCTCCTGGTGCGGCACATAAGTCCAAAATCCGTTGTCCGGGCTGTGCATCTGCCAATGTGCCAACTGCCATGGCAGAGGGTTCCTGAATATAATATACACCGGCTTCATACCAGGGATGCCGTCCCGGACGCTGCTCCTCCGGATAAAAAAAGCCTTCTGCTGCCCATGGTACCGGAGTGAGGGTAAAGGGTGCCTGCCGGGCAAATGCTTCCGGTGTGATTTTCAATGGATTGACCCGAAGACCTCGTGCCTGCGGGCGAGCCAGCGCGTCACGGAATGCGGGATATTCCTCACCCAGCAGCCGCTGCATCCGCTGTTCAAATGCCTGGGGTAATGCCATGGCAATCCTCCTGTTTTCGTCGATGGTTATTTTCGTTGGTAATATACGGTCAGCATACCATTGGCAATGGTACAAATCAGCAGTACCATCATCAGGGCTTTGGGCAAACCGGAAGTCAGAAATTTCATCATGGGATTGAAATAATCCAGAATCCACAGCACCACAAACAGGATGGACAACACAATGGTCACATGGGGCAGCAATGCCTTGATCCATTTCATTTCTGCACCTCCTGTTTGACTTCGCCGATATAAATCATATCACTGATGGTACGGCCTGCACCAATGGGCTGGCTCACCTGTTTGCCGTCATATACCATGACCGCGGATTTGCCGCCGTCCAGATTATAGGCTGTCAGACAGCCCTCCTCCTGCATCAGAGCAGCCAGCTGGTTCATGGTCACACCGGCAGAATAATCCTCCTGTCTGCCATCCACAACGACAAATGTATAGTGTCCCGGGGCTACATAGCCAATTGCTGCCCGGGGATTGATTTTATTCAGATATTCTGTGGAATGGAAGGCTTCCAGAATCCCGCCATTGCCATCCAATAAAGCCGGACCAAAGGTCCATGCCTGCCATGCACCCTGTTCCATCACAGCTTCCGCATCAAACTGGGACGCGGAATAGGTTTTCATCACACCATCCCGGAACAGCACGCAGACATCTGAAGTACCCGGATCGCTGTCATACAATACGCCGTTGCGAATCACACAGGCATTGTCACTTTCGCCATAAGAATCGCCGGAAATCGCTAAAATGGCATGGTTTTCCTTTGCCATACTGCTGACAAAATCCCGGATATTTTTGCCGTACATATTGTCGGCAAAGCCAGTCTGTACTGCCTGCATGGTGGAGACATAAATATCTGCCGCATAATAAACCAGCGGTTCCCCGTTTACGGTACAGGAAACCTGTTCGATTTTCATTTCCGAAGTGTCTCCCGCATATTCCTGCAGGGTTTTACGTGTTTTTTTCACGGCAAGGAACTGTTGGATTTCCTCCTGGTCTGCCGCAATTGACAGGGTATCCGCATGACTCCAGTCATTCTGGCTGGCTGGGGTAATGCCCAGATCCACACCGCTGCCTTCCGATGGCAAAGCAAACTGTGTGACAGCCTGTTCTTCGGTCTGTTCCACCTTTGTGCCCTGTGGGATGACATACAGCACCAATAGGACAAGACCCACACAAATCGCTGCGGCAGCTAAATCCATAAGAACCAATGCCCACACCGGCAGTTTCCGTTTGTCCATTTCCTCCGTCCTTTCTGTTTTCCCTGTTTGTATTATAGCATGGCAGAAGCATAAAATTAAGACACGGAGGGAAATTTACACCATAGCTTCACAATTGTTTCCATTCTGTTGTTGTCCGCTTTCAGTGTCCATGCCATACTGAAAGATAGAAAAAAACCGGAAAGGACAGATTGCTATGATGCATATGATCCCTTGGGAAGTTCTCTGTCAGCTGCTCAATCTGGTGCTGATCGTTGGTATTGTGGCACTCCTTGTCATCGCTGCCAGAATGCTGGATGCCTACACCAGAAAGAATGCAAAACAACTGGCAAAGCTGATTCC
>CAMBYS010000112.1 GCA_945872165.1 uncultured Clostridia bacterium
GTCCGATGCGTTCAATCAGTTCATCCAAGGTCTCGGTCAGACCGGCAACCGCCTGTGTCTGATAAAAATTCTCCAGCTGCAGCGGGGAATCAAACATGGTGCGCAGAGATGCCATAACCGTGCGCTTTGCCGCCTCCACTTCTTCTGCTGTCAGACCGCCCTGCTGAATCTCCTCCAGCTGGTGCAAAATTTCTCCCCTCGCCTGGGGTTCACTGTCATTTTCAATGCCGGAAGCCACCGCAATGACTCCCTTTGTCTTTTCCGTCATGGAGGTTGCATAATAACAGAGGCTCATCTGTTCCCGTACCGTGCGGAACAGACGGGATGCGGTATTGCCCCCAAAGCAGGCATTGAACACCACCATTGCCGGATAGGCGTCATCAAATACCGTGATGCCGGAGCGCAGTCCAATGGTCAGCTTGCCCTGTACCACCGGCTCCTCTTCTATTACCTCACGGATGCCTTCATGCAGCGGTGCTCTGGGTGCGTCAAAGACAGGGCGCACCGGCTCTGTCGGCGCTGTATACGCCTCCATTGCCTGTTCCAGCTGGCATGCCGCTTGCTCCGGTTCCAGTGAGCCGCAATAAAACAGCTCCAGGGGTGCAGTGCGCATCACATGATGATACTGCGCCGTCAGCTGTTCCGGCGTAATGCGTTTCACTTCCTCTGACTCTCCCAGCTCGGAAAGACTGTATGCCTCTCCCTCGCACATATGCTGGTACATGCGGCGGATCGCCCAGGTGGTTTTGTCATCCGCCTGTGCAGCAATCTTAGCACAAAGCTGGGATGCTTCCCGATCCACAACCTCTTTGGTAAAAGCTGCCGGATGCAGCAGCAAAGAAGCCAGCAGCTTTGCCGTATCGGCAAATAAGCCTTCTCCCTGCATGGCATACCGTTCATCAATCACATCTGCCACAAAGCCGATCAGCTGAGCTTCTCCCCGCTTGCGGACCACCGGCTCTACCCGTGCGCCATACAGCTCATCCAGCCGGGCTGCCACTGCCTGCTGGCCCGGATAATCCCGGCAGCTGCCGCGAAGCACAAAGGGCAGCAGTGCCGACAGACTCCGTTCCTTCTCGCCCAGCGGCAGAGCCAGCATGGCACTGAGGCAGGAGGTCTTGGACTGATTGGTTGTCACACAGGTCAGCCCGATCCCGTTTCTGAGTTTCATTTGTTTTGTTTGATGCATCATTCTTTTCTCCATTGTATCTGAAACTGCGTTTGTCACGCCATGGATTTGCATGGTGCTATTATATCGCTGTTTTCGCCATTCGTCTACCATTCTGTTGTCGATTTTTTGCCTTTTACCGCTTTCACATTGCATTTGCGGCAGTTCCGTGATATGATGATAGTCCAATCAACTGCTGAAAAGAGGTGTCCCGTATTGGCAAGAAAAAAACGGCGTTCCCCGGCAATTACTGCTTTTTTATGGGTCTGCCTGATTGCCTATCTTCTTCTGCTGCTCCGGGTAATTCTGTTTAAATTTGATTTTAACACCATTCTGGATATCTTAAACGATCAGGATGAACTGGCCTATACCCGTGTCAATCTGGTGCCCTTCCAGACCATCCGGTTTTACATGTTTTCCGGCCGGGTATCCAATACCGTAGCCTTCCGTAATCTTGCGGGGAATATCCTTGCCTTTATGCCCATCGGCATTCTGGTACCATTGCTGCGCAGAGATCTCAGTCTGGGCTTTACTTTTTGTGTGGGCTTTTTCCTCAGCGCTGCCATTGAACTGACCCAATATTTTACCGGTTTGGGCTCCTGTGACATTGATGACCTGATTTTAAATGTCCTCGGCACCATGTCCGTGACCCTGATTCTGGCAGCCATTGATCTTGCCGCACTGATCCTGAAAAAAATCCGAAAAATCCTTCAAAAATCTCTTGACAAAAAAGTGACGCGGAGGTAAAATAGCGAAGTGTTGTAAAGGAGATCGCCTTTACAAAGGGAAAAGCCTTTACAAGCCTGCACGTCGCCGGAGGTGTACTATGAAGAACAAGCCGTTTGAAATGTGCATGCTCTATGACTTTTATGGTGAGCTTCTCACAGAAAAGCAGAAAGAGCTGTTCGATCTGTACTACAACGACGATTTATCGCTGGCAGAAATTTCCGAGCATATGGGCATCACACGCCAGGGTGTGCGGGATGGCATCATGCGTGCCGAGCATGCACTGCGTTCCACAGAGGAAAAACTCGGTCTGGTCGCAAAATACGGTCAGACACAGGCCAATCTGGAAAAGCTGGCAGATATTGTGTGGGAAATGCGCGGTATCAACAATGTGCGTTATCATGATTCGAAAATTACAGCCCTGTGCGATGAAGCCTTTCATATCGCCAAACAGCTGTCGGAGTAAGGAGAAATCATGGCATTTGAGGGACTGTCCGAAAAAATTACTTCTGCCTTCAAGAAGCTCAAAAGCCGCGGACGTTTGAGTGAAGCTGATGTCAAAAGCGCAATGCGTGAAATCAAGCTGGCTCTGCTGGAAGCGGATGTCAACTTCAAGGTTGTCAAGGATTTTACCAAAACCGTAACCGAGCGCGCAACCGGCGCAGAGATTCTTGAAAGCCTTTCCCCTGCGCAGCAGGTCATTAAAATTGTCAATGAAGAGCTGACTAGGCTAATGGGCGGCTCCAATGCGAAAATCAATATTTCCCCCAACCCGCCTACGGTGATTATGATGGTAGGCCTGCAGGGTGCCGGTAAAACCACCAATGGCGCCAAGCTTGCCGGACTGCTCAAAAAGCAGCAGCAGCGCAGACCTCTTCTGGTTGCCTGTGACGTATACCGTCCGGCAGCAATTGACCAGTTAAAGGTTGTGGGTGGAAAGCTGGATATTCCGGTATTTGAAATGGGTCAGGGTGACCCGGTGGAAATCGCAAAGGCCGGTGTGGATTACGCAAAGAAAAATGCGTATGATCTGGTTCTGCTGGATACCGCAGGTCGTCTGCATATTGATGAAGCTCTGATGGATGAGCTGAAAAACATCAAGGCTGAAGTCAAGCCGTCTGAAATCATGCTGGTTGTGGATGCCATGACCGGTCAGGACGCAGTCAATGTGGCAAAAGCATTTGACGATGCCCTGGGTATTGATGGTATCCTGATGGCAAAGATGGATGGCGATGCCCGCGGCGGTGCAGCTCTGTCTACCAAGGCTGTCACCGGCAAGCCGATTAAATTCATCGGTACCGGCGAAAAGCTGGCGGATATTGAACCCTTCCATCCGGATCGTATGGCTTCCCGTATCCTTGGCATGGGCGATATGCTTACGCTGATTGAAAAGGCACAGGAAAATTACGATGCCAAAAAAGCTGCTGAACTGGAAAAGAAGGTTCGCGCCAATCGTCTGACGCTGACAGATTTCGCTGACCAGCTGGAACAGTTTGAAGATCCGGAAAAAATGCAGAGTATGCTGAAAATGATTCCGGGTATGGATTCCAGTGCCCTTTCCGGTGCACAGGTAGATACAAAGGCTGTGGGGCACACCAAGGCAATCATCAATTCGATGACACCCAAGGAACGTGACAATCCCTCCATCATCAATTTCAGCCGCAAAAAACGGATTGCCGCAGGCTGCGGACTCAAGGTGGAGGATGTCAATCGTCTGCTCAAGCAGTTTGATATGATGCAGAAGATGACCAGGCAGTTTAACAATATGTCCAAACGCGGCAAGAAAAAAGGCATGGGCGGCATGAACTTCCCTGGCCTTGGCAACTTAGGCAAACGCGGCGGCGGCTTCCGCTTCCCGTTTTAATATTTAATCTCGTGTAAAGAAATTTACAATAATCAATTCACAGGAGGTGAAAACCATGGTAAAAATTAGACTTCGCAGACTGGGTGCTAAGAAGGCTCCTTTCTACCGCATCGTTGTCGCTGATTCCCGTTTCCCGCGCGATGGTCGTTTCATCGAGGAAATCGGCACCTACAACCCGCTGAGCGATCCGGCTGAAATCAAGATTGATAGCGAGCGCGCACAGCAGTGGATCAAGAACGGCGCACAGCCGACCGATACTGTCCGTGCACTGCTGAAGAAAACCGGCGTACTGTAATCAAGTGAGGTTGTTTTAGATGAAAGAACTTTTGACCTACATCGCAAAGAACCTTGTCAACGACCCGGACGCAGTCAGTGTTACCGAAACCCAGCAGGGCGAGGAGATCATTTTTGAACTCCGTGTTGCTCCGGATGATATGGGTAAGGTCATCGGCCGTCATGGTCGCATCGCGAAGGAAATTCGTACCTTGATGAAGGCGGCCGGAAATCGTCAAAATAAAAAGGTATCTGTCGAAATCGTCGACTGAGTCTTTTCAAGAGCCGCACAGCGGCTCTTTTTTTCTAGTATCAATCTCCCGTGGAGGATTTTTATGAAAAAACAATATCTTGAAATCGGTAAGGTAGTCAATACCCATGGCATTCGCGGTGATATCAAGGTACAGCCCTGGTGTGATTCTCCGGAATTTCTGGCAGAATTTGAAACCTTATACCGTAAGGACCATTCCCCTGTTACAGTCACCCATGCCAAGGTACACAAGGGCTGTGTGCTGATGCATCTGGAAGGTGTGGATACGGTAGAACAGGCCCAGGCCATGCGCGGTATGACCTTATATATGGATCGTGATGATGTAGAACTGGAGGAAGGTGCATTCTTCATTCAGGATGTCATTGGACTGCCGGTATATGACGAACGGGTCGGACGGGAAATCGGCGTGGTAAAGGAAATTTCCGATGGACCTGCCGGTGATCTGTATATCATTCAGGACGGCAAAACCCAGCATATGATTCCAGGCATGCCCTTTGTGGAAAAGGTAGACCTGGAAAACGGCAAGGTAACCGTGCGCACGATTGAGGGACTGCTCAGCGATGAAATTTGATATTTTAACCCTGTTCCCGGAAATGATTGAAGCCGTCATGCAGACCAGCATCATTGGCCGTGCCCAGCAGGCCGGTCTGGTGACCATTCAGGCAACCAATATCCGGGATTTTACCACAGATAAACACAACCGTGTGGATGATACCCCCTATGGCGGCGGCAAGGGCATGGTCATGCAGGCAGACCCGTTATATCGCTGCCATCAGCATGTAACCCAGGGAAAGCACGTGCATACCGTTCTGATGAGTGCACAGGGCAAGCCCTTCTGTCAGGCGAAGGCCCGTCAGCTGCTGATGCATGAACATGTCATTCTTGTCTGCGGTCACTATGAAGGCATTGACCAGCGGTTTATCGACGAATGTGTGGATGAAGAAATTTCCATCGGAGATTTTGTGCTGACCGGCGGAGAAATTCCTGCCATGGCAGTGGCAGATGCAGTCTGCCGCATGGTACCGGGAGTTTTGGCAGAGGAGGTCTGCTTCACCGAGGAAAGCCACTGGAGCGGTTTGCTGGAATATCCCCAGTACACCAAGCCGGCGGTCTGGCATGACCGGGAAGTCCCGGAGGTTCTTCTGTCCGGCCATCACGCAAACATTGATGCCTGGCGGCGCAAAAAAAGTCTGGAGCGAACCCGTAAGGATCGTCCAGACCTGTTTGAACGGTTTGAGCCCCAGGACAAGCGGGACAGGAAACTTTTACAGGAAATTGAAGAAGCGGAAGGCATTGTACGCTTCTGACCCGATGACCCGTTGGCATTGTTATGCTGGCGGGTTTTTCCATATCTTGTTGCGCCATATTTTCTCTATGCAAAGTCCATGCAATATGTCTGTACCGTTTTGGTAAAGTTTCCGTATTTCGATTGACTTCGCTATGAAATTGCTGTAAATTCTAACAGGAAACATAAACATGCCTGCTGCATAAAGATACCATATAAGATATTGTGTCAAAATCGGGACACAGCCATACAGAGAGAGGAGCGTGATAAGCATGACCCAGATTCGGGATTATTCTCATTTCGGTCCGGAACAGCCGGATATTGATGATCTGATTTTCGGAGATGAACAGCCGCACAGCGAAAAGTAACCGAAACCGCTACAAAACCATCATTACCCTATGTCAATCATTCATTTCACCAGAGAAATGGATGATTTTTTGCATTTACAAATATTTTACACGGAAAATACTGACGCTTTTATGAAAATCATGTATAATAAAAAAGAAATCCCACGTTTCGATTTTGACAAAATAAAGGAGAAGCAAAATGGAACAATTGAGAAATAAAGCCGGTTTCATCTGCGATATGGACGGTGTCATCTATCATGGCAACCAGATCCTGCCGGGTGTCCGTGAATTTGTCGACTGGCTGCAGCGTGAAAACAAACATTTTCTGTTTTTGACCAATTCCAGCCATTATACGCCCAAGGAATTACAGCAGAAGCTGGCCCGCATGGGTCTGGATGTGGATGAATCCCATTTTTATACCAGTGCATTGGCAACTGCCAGCTTCCTTGCCCATCAGTCCCCGGGCTGCAGTGCCTATGTGGTAGGTGACCATGGTCTGCAGAATGCCCTGTTTGCCGCAGGCATCACCATCAATGAGGTGGATCCGGAATATGTTGTCATCGGTGAGCCTCAGTCGTTCAGCTATGATAACATTGTCAGTGCCATCCGTCTGGTCAACAAGGGTGCAAAGCTCATCGGTACCAACTCCGACCTGACGGGTCCTTCTGAGCATGGCATTCTGCCGGGCTGCCGTGCCCTGATCTCTCCGATTGAAATGGCAACCGGCAAGCAGGCATACTTTGTCGGCAAGCCAAACCCACTGATGATGCGCACTGGTCTGCGTCTGCTGGGTGTACATTCCGAAGAAGCTGCTATGATCGGTGACCGCATGGATACCGATATGATTGCCGGTATTGAATCCGGTCTGGATACTGTTCTGGTACTGTCCGGCGTTACCACACGGGAAGATATCCAGCAGTTCCC
>CAMBYS010000113.1 GCA_945872165.1 uncultured Clostridia bacterium
CATTGGCGGAGCCCTGACCGGCGGCGTGCAGAAAACAGCAGGATTATATGGCGCATCCCGCAATGGCCTGACCATGAATGAAGCCGCAAGCATTCAGCAGCAATCCCAATTGCCGCTGGACTTTATCAAAAACTTCCATTCCATGGAGGAATATGAGGTTTATCAAAAGGCAGGTCTCCAGACGGCTAAGGTCAATGGCAAATGGGCGTATACACAGAACATTGACTGGGAGTATACCAAGGATGGAATCACCAACCGGCAGCGGGTACAGGAGGGCAAAGCACCCCTTGACCCCACAGGAACTCCCTATGAGCTGCACCACATCGGACAGAAAGCGGATTCCCCGCTGGCGATTTTATCCAATGCGGACCATCACGGCAACGACAAAATCCTGCATCCCAAAACAACGGATTCGGAAATTGACCGGGCAGCCTTTGCAGTCCAGAAACGGGAGTTCTGGAAATCCCTGCTGGAACAGGCGGCATAAAAACAGCAAAAAAAGACTGCCCTGCAAAGCTGCGGGGCAGTTTTTACGTGAATCTATAGGAAAACAGGCAACTCTGTCCAATTTCAGAATAAACTGGTCGTAGGAAAAGCCCGCGGCAGAATGTGAGGGGGCATAGAAAAAAGCCGGAATCACAGGGATTCCGGCATATATATGCAAAAGAAGTACGCTTATTTCTGGCCGCGGAACAGGGTGAAGCCGCCGACCAGTGCACAGGCATACCGCAGAGTCTGGGTTTTCTGGGAAAGCAGGATATTCGGCACCAGCTTGATCGAAAAGGGCAGGGGCAGCGAATTGACCAGCCATGCCAGGAAAGGGGAGAGAAACGGCGCCAGAGCGATATACAGCGCCGGAATCGTGACAAGAATCATCACCATCGCATCTGTGCGCTGGGGCAGCTGGCCCAGGAATGCACCGCAGACGGCACAGGTAGCCAATGCAACGAGGTATTGCAGGGTAGGGGTCACCACTGCGGCAGAAGCGGAATAGCTGACCGTTAAAATGATACAGAACAAGGCATCCCAGATCAGCAGACGGAACAAGCGCATGAAAGACAAACTCCTTTCAGAGAAAACAGATATGATACCACCAGTATACCGATACCCACGCGAAAAAGCAAGAAGCGGAGAAAAAATAGACAGATCAGACAGAAAAAAACAGGAACCGACAGAATCCCCCGGCATTTTTGGAAAAACACTTGACAGAAATCGGGGAAGGGGGTATATTATCTTTCAATAGAAGATAAATAGATTGGAGGCATGGAGCAATGGCTGTATTAACAGAGCTTTCACATAAGGCACAGAGAAAGGCTGCCAGTATTCTGATAGATCAGGTTCTTTCTCATGTGGAAAAGGACAGGGAAAAGGGCTTTTTGGAGATGGTAGACTTCGCAGAGAAATTCTGGGGAGACGGCATGTCCAAGGAAAGCTATGACAAGGTGCGGGCAGCAGTTCAGGACCCGAATAACAAGTGGATTCGGTTTATCAACCGTGTATTGGATGAAACCGATCCCCATGTGGCAAAGATGGCGGCACTCAACCTGGGCTTTGAGGCATTTTTCCGCGGCACCAGAGAGATCCGTAAAAACCGGGAAAAATATCATTGCAATATCCCATGGCTGATTCTGTTTGACCCCACTTCCGCATGCAATATGCATTGTCAGGGCTGTTGGTCCGGTACCTATGGACATAAGCATAATCTGACCTTTGAGGACATGGATAAAATCATCACCCAGGGCAAACAGCTGGGTGTATATCTGTATATGCTGACCGGCGGAGAACCGCTGGTGCGCAAGGCAGATATTCTAAAGCTGGCAGAAAAGCACAATGATGTGGAGTTTTCCATCTATACCAACTCTACCCTGATTGATGAGGCATTCTGTCAGGAGGTTGTCCGTCTGGGCAATCTGACCTTCCAGCTGTCCATTGAGGGCACACCGGAGACCAATGACGCACGACGGGGTGAGGGCCATTATGACGCGGTTATGAAGGCCATGGATCTGATGAAACAGTATGGCATTTTGTTTGGCACCTCGATCTGCTATACGAAATACAACATTGAAGCAGTGACCAGCGATGCATTTTTGAAGATGATTTCGGAGAAGGGTGCACGGTTTGGTTTCTATTTCCATTATATGCCGGTGGGCAACAATGCCGTGCCGGATCTGCTGCCAACCGTTGAACAGCGGAAATATATGATTGAACGCGTTCGGTATATCCGTTCCAGTCAGTCGGATATCGAATTCTTCCCCATGGACTTCCAGAATGATGGTGAAGCGGTAGGCGGCTGTATCGCAGGCGGACGCAATTATTTCCATATCAATTCTGCCGGAGACGCAGAACCATGTGTATTCATCCATTATTCCAATGCGAATATCCATGACCATTCGGTATTGGAAATTCTGCAGAGCCCGCTGTTTATGGCATACCATGAAGGTCAGCCCTTTAACCATAATCATCTGAGACCCTGTCCCATGCTGGAGAATCCGGAGCTGCTGCAGAAGATGGTACATGAGACCGGTGCCCACAGTACCGATCTGGAATCCCCGGAGACAGTAGAGCATCTGTGCGGCAAGTGCAAGGAATATGCAGCGTGCTGGAAGGATGCAGCAGAGGAAATTTGGGCAGGACAGGAGCATAAACCAAAGAAATACGAAAATTATAAAAAATAAAACAACGGATACGAAGGAGCATATGCAGTGAATTATTATGAAGCAGCAGAGGAATTAATCCGAACCCAGATAATGTACTCAAAACAGCTGTGTAAAATTGCCGATATCATCTCTTCCCGGGGAGAGGATCTGGCGCTGCTTGTGCTGCATAACAGGAATGATTCGGTATATGCCGGTGAATTCACCACAGCACTGGGACTGACCACCGGACGGGTAGCAAATCTGCTCAAGCAGATGGAACGCAAGGGGGATATCACCCGGGTGCCGGATACGGAGGATCGTCGGAAAACCCGTATCAGCCTGACAGAAACCGGTGTCAGACATGCCCATGAGGCATACGACCGTATGCTGAAGGATTATGTATGGCTGCTGGAAGGGCTGGGGGAACAGGATTCTCAACAACTGATCCGGGTCCTCAAACAGGGGGCTGAGCTGCTCCATCAGCATGAAACATTGTTTGAAAAATAAAACCGCAGGACAGGGGATACAATGCCCTGTCCTGTTCCTTTTTTCTTTCGGTTTTCGCTGCGAAACAGCGGGGAAACGGGCGGAGTGGGAGATTGGGAGAAAGGTTATGGCACTTTTTTACCAGTGTGGATAAAAGTTGCACGATTCCGGTGATGTTCTCATAAAAAACTGCGCAAAACGGTGTGACTTTCAGTTAGAATATGGTATACTGAATACCAGTAATGGCGGCGGGATTGCCGCGTAGGAGAGATAGATAGATGTTTGACCGAATTGTATTGCCAAATGGCGTGCGCATTGTAACGGAACCGATTCCGGGCATGCGTTCCACCGCAATTGGCATATGGGTAATGAATGGCTCCCGGCATGAACCGGATGAGCTCAGTGGCATCTCTCATTTCATTGAGCATATGGTCTTTAAGGGAACGGAAAAGCGTTCCGCTCAGCATATAGCGATTGCGATGGATGCCATTGGCGGACAGGTAAATGCGTTTACAACCAAGGAGTGTACCTGCTTTTACTTAAAAACATTGGATAAACATGCCAAGACCGGTGTGGAAATTCTTGCAGATATGTTTCTGCATTCCCAATTTTCCGAACGGGATATGGAACTGGAACGGGGTGTTGTCCTGGAAGAAATTGATATGTATGAGGATTCCCCGGAGGATGTGGCAACAGAGAAAATCTTTGAAGCCTGTTATGAGGGCAGCTCACTGGGACGGCCGATTCTGGGCAGAGAGGAAACCCTGTTGGGTATGAACAGTGAAACCTTACATAACTATATGTCAGAGTATTATCGTCCCAAGGATACCGTCGTAGCGATTGCAGGCTCCTATACACAGGATGATATTGCATTCATCTGTGACCTGTTTTCTGCCATGAAAGGGGAAGGCAAAAATGTCATTGAACCGGCACAGTATCAGCCTCGGGTAATTACCCGGCCGAAGGAAATTGAACAGAACCATCTGTGCCTTGCCTTCCCGGGCGTTTCCATTCAGGCAGAGGAACGGTATACCAATGCACTGATGGGTGCCATTCTGGGCGGCGGTATGGCCTCCAGACTGTTCCAGACCATCCGTGAGAAAAACGGATTGTGTTATTCCATCTATTCCTTCAATACCTCTCATGAGGACACCGGTATTTTTGGCATTTATACCGCACTGGGGAAGGAAACCGAGGAAAAAGCCCTCCAGTTGATTCGGGAGGAATGTCTGCGTCTGGCAGAGGATGGCCCGGATCGTGCCGAACTGAGCCGCTGCCGGGAACAGGCAAAGACCAATATGCTGCTGGGTATGGAGAGCACCTCCGGCCGGATGAACCAGCTGGGACGCAGTGAAATGTTCTTTGGCAAGACATTGGAGCTGGAAGAAGTGATGGCATTGTATGATGCCGTGACAGCGGAGGATATCGCACAGCTGGCAAGACGGATTTTTGATTTTGACCAGGCTTCCATCTGCGCAGTAGGACAGGTCAATGATGCGGAATATTATACGAAATTATTACGCGGATAAAAAACAGAGAAAATCGCGCTGTTATAACGGACAGCGCTTTTTTCTATTGACGGTGTGTGAAAATGAAACAATATATCATGGCAATTGACGCAGGCACCACCAGTGCCAGATGCATTCTGTTTGACCGGCAGGGTACCATGTGTGCCGTCACCCAGCAGGAGCTGCATGTCAGATATCCTCAGGACGGCTGGGTGGAACAGGATGCCATGGAAATCTGGACGGTACAGCTGGCAGTCTGCCGGCAGGTCCTGCAGAAGCTTGGCATTCAGCCGGAACAGGTTGCGGCAATCGGTATCACCAACCAGCGGGAAACTACCATCATCTGGGATCGGCATACAGGCAAACCCATTGCACCCGCCATTGTCTGGCAGTGCCGCCGTACAGCAGCACAGGCGGATGCCCTGCGGGAACGAGGGCTGGCAGAAGTGATTCAGCAGAAAACCGGTCTGATTGTGGATGCCTATTTTTCCGCAACCAAAATCCAATGGATTTTGGACCATGTGCCCCAGGCAAGGCAGCGGGCAGAGCAGGGAGACCTGTTGTTCGGTACGGTGGACAGCTGGCTGGTATGGAACCTGACCGGCGGGAAACGACATGTGACCGATGTAAGCAATGCTGCCCGCACCATGCTGTTTGACATCCATAAACGGCAATGGGATGAAGAACTGCTGCAGGAGCTGGAGATTCCGGCTTGCATGCTGCCGGAGATTGTGCCATCCAGCGGAATTGTCGGAGAGACAACATCGGAATGGTTCGGCAGACCCATTCCTCTGGCAGGCATTGCAGGAGACCAGCAGGCAGCCTTGTTTGGACAGACCTGCTTCCAGCCCGGCGATGCCAAGAATACCTATGGCACCGGCTGCTTTATGCTGATGAATACCGGCACCAAACCGGTAAAAAGTGAAAACGGTCTGCTGACCACCATTGCATGGGAAGTGGATGGTGAGGTCAATTATGCGCTGGAGGGTTCAGTCTTTGTGGCAGGTGCGGCAATCCAGTGGCTGCGGGATGAAATGGGACTGCTGGAGCATGCCTCGGATTCCGAAGCGATTGCCCGCAGCGTGTCGGATACGGCAGGCGTATATCTTGTACCGGCATTTACCGGTCTGGGGGCACCCTATTGGGACCCTTATGCCAGAGGAGCGCTGGTGGGGCTGACACGGGGAGCAGGACGGGCACATGTGGTGCGTGCTGCACTGGAATCCCTGGCTTACCAGACGGCAGATGTATTGCAGGTGATGGAGCAGGATGCAGGCTTGCCGTTACAATCCCTGAAGGTGGATGGCGGTGCCTGTGCCAATGATTTCCTAATGGAATTTCAGGCGGATGTTGTCCATGTACCGGTAGAGCGTCCGGCTTGTGTGGAGACCACCGCATTGGGTGCTGCCTATCTGGCAGGACTTGCAGTGGGCTATTGGACAGACCGGGAGGAGATTCGGCAGAACTGTCAGCCGGAACGGATTTTCCAGCCGGAGATGCCGGAAGAGGTTCGGCAAAGGCTGCTGGATGGCTGGCACCGGGCGGTACAATGCTCCCTTGGATGGGCTGCCGGCGTGTAAGAAAATGTTTTTTAAAAAAACTAAAAATAATTGTTGACAGAAGGCGATTTTCTTGGTATACTAGTCAAGCAGTCAGGAAATGAACAAAAAACACTTCCGATATGCGCCAGTAGCTCAGCTGGATAGAGTGTTTGGCTACGAACCAAAAGGTCGGGGGTTCGAATCCCTTCTGGCGTACCAGATGAACCGGTTTTTCCGCAAGGATGAACCGGTTTTTCTATTTTTTGTTCTATGTGAAAAAAAGATATCAAGACAGGATATCCATGAAACCATGAGGAAAAGGCTCCCTCAGAGGAGGTCGCGGGCTGCTGAATGCAGCCGAGCGTAGCGAGAGCGAGGCCCCGTCCCAACAGAACGGGTACAAGAAAGAGGTATATCATTTTCTCTCATTTATTATGACTGAGGGAGTTGATGAAATGAAACGCTTTATCCCAGATCAACAATTGATACAGTAAACAAAAAAGGCATCCCGCTCACGCAGGATGCCTTCTGTTTTGTATGCATGGGAAAGACGATGGGGGATTATTCAGCAACCTTTACCCAAACGCCGCCGTTGCGGCAGGACTCGGTAGCTGCAGCAG